>UQCV01000029.1 GCA_900539665.1 uncultured Succinivibrionaceae bacterium
GTTCCACCGCCCACAATGTCGGCAATCTCCCCTAACTTACGCTGTTCCCAAGAATAAGTGTTTTTCACTAGAGTCCAAACATCAAAAAATCAACTAGAACGCCACGTGTTTGGGCGTTCTAGCAACTGCCTTTGATTTTGCTTTGTCCGGTTTTTATCGGTTTTTTAAAGGCAAAATTTCCTCGACAATCAATTGTTTAGATAAATCGCGGATCGTTTTGTTATACATAAGCTTGTTTAATGTGCCACCACTAGCGCGATAGTCATCAAAATCAGTGAGCACTCGAACTTCTTGACCTGGAACATAGTAATTAGCGAGATATTGCAAATCTGAAATTGAAGTTTTCCATTCGTTGCAGAATTTTTGGATCTTATTATTAATTATTTCTTCAATCCTATCATTGATGACAAACACAGCCTGCTTCCCTTTGAATGATTTAGGATTAGCTTTTAACTCTTCCCAAATGCCACGTATTATTTCACCTAATTTATGATTACGGTTTTCGATATTGGTGATGTATTTTTCCATAGCAGGGTCATTAATTTGGATAAATACATCATCACCAGCAGAAGTCATATACTTTTGCATTACTGACACAACATAGTCGTAATTAACTTCAGTAGTGGAAATTGAATCAAGGTGGTATTCAATATCGAGGTTTAATTTATCTACTGGAGACTGAGGGTCTATAGGAGTTATGCTTCTTAATATTTCAATTGCATTGTTGTACTTGCCTGTAAGGTCATCAATTTGCGTTTGGTTAAGGTCAATGCCGACTAACGATTTTATGGCTGCGCCAAGATGATCAGTTTCAGACATCGCATCGTTCACAAAGCTAGTGTAGTCGACTTCAGCGCCTTCTTCTTGAGTTAGTTGGGTTGTAGGATCTGACGGTGGGGTAGTTGAAGTATTAGCGCTAGGCTCTTCAGAGACATTGTACGCTTGATCCCATTCATCATAGGTTTTAATGGCGGTTAATCTGCGGTCAAATTCTTGGAACAATTTAACGAATTGTCTAATTTTATTGACGTTGGACTGGTCATTTAGATCAAGTTTACAAGGATCGTCATTAAAGTCTTTTAGTGAGCGAACGGCCTTGGTGAGATTATCACGGCTTTCCTCAAAGGAAGGGGCACTCACGTAGCCACTGCCACCATTTGAGTAGAGACTAAGAGCTTTATTGTACTCTAATTCATATAGAGCTGGAGTTTGGAATGTTTTTATGATGCCATACTTTTTGCTTTCAGTAAAAACGCGGTTCGTACGGGAAAACGCCTGAATCATCCCTTGTGGGGTCATTGGCGGACGGTCAATGAATAGTGAGTTTATGCAAGGGGCGTCAAAACCTGTAAGCAGGCGATCTACAACAATTACGAAATCGAGCTGCTCTTCTCTAACTTTATATTTACCATGTTTACGAGCAAGGCGCATGTTAAGGTCAGCGTTGTAGTTTCCAAGGTTCTCAAGAGAACAATTGGTGTGAAACATGGCGTTGTAATCTTTAAGGGCTTCTTTCATCATTGTTTGGTTGGCATAAGCCCCATCCTCGTTTTCACCAACGGAGTAGGTGATAGCAAACTTAGGAAAGTCAGGACAGAATCTACGAACTTGTTCTCTTACTTTACCGTCGGCAATAAACTGTTTAAATTCTTTATAGTATTTTTGCGCTGAATCGATACTAGAACAGGTCAAAATCCCAGCAAAGGCTTCACCCTTTGGTTTCTTTAGGCCAAATACTTCTATGGCGTGGTTGATGATGTAGTCAATAACTTGTTCACGGTGCTCTTTGGAATCGTAAAAGTTTTTACCAGTTTGGTTCCTATAAGTATTGAGAATGGTTCTTTCAAGATCCACTCGTTCCATGTTATCAGCGTTCTTGATCTTTAAATTATCAGCTACGATTTCAAGTTCGCATCTTGAAAAACCTGTAGTCTGCACCTGAAAACCTAGTACCGCACGGTCATGTAACGCTTCCTTGATGGTGTATTTATGTAAGCACATGCCATATTGGTCTTGGGTCGTTCGCGCTGCCTGGCCATTTTCTGCTTTGCGGTTTTCGGCAAATATAGGAGTTCCGGTAAAACCATACCAAAGGGCAGTTTTATTCATGTCGTTAAAGAACTTGGATATTCTTTCTTTAGCAGTAGGGCTTATGGCGCGGTGACATTCATCGACGATAAAAGCGACACGTTTGTTTTGGAGGTCTTTAGCAACCCTAAAGTAATGAGCTTTAGGGTCGTTAGCTATCAGAGCAGTCTCGCACTTATCTAGTAATCGGTCTAACTTTTGTCGTGTAGCCACGACTACGGTGCGTTCTTTGTTGCGCAGGATTTGTTCTAACGCCCGAGTGTTTTCAGTTTCTTCTATCTTGTCGCCAGTGGATTTAGCGTAAGAGAGGAAGCTTAAAGTTGTTTGTTGGTCTAAATCCTTTCTATCGATAAGGAAAATTGTTTTTTCGATATCATTGTTTTCATATAGGTTGCGGGCAACGTTGTATGAGGTAATGGTTTTACCCGAACCTGTGGTATGCCAAATATAGCCTGATTCTTTACGTTTAGAAGCGTCCTTTACGGCTTCGATAGCATGGATTTGATAAGGTCTTAAGAGAATTAGTCTCTTAGCGTCAGTGTCCGTTATGGCGTAGCGACCAATCATTTCATGCGCTGTTGGGATTTTTAAAACTTCTTTGGCAAATTCAAGGTAGTTGTCTACGGGGTTATTGTTTTTATCGACCCATGAGAATAAAAAGCGATCACTAAGCTTGTCAAATGGAGCTGCGGAGAAGTATTTGGTTTCCGTGCCATTTGAAATTACAAACATCTGGACTAAGCCAAAGAGCCCACGGAATTTGCCTTCACCGGTGTATCTTTTGATTTGGTTGAAAGCTTCGAAGTAGGAATGGTTTTGGTTTTTAAGTTCAATATGAATAAGAGGGATGCCATTAATGAGTAAGGTTACATCAAATCTAGTATCACGCCCATCTTTGTCGGTTTTAAAGAGGATACATTGATTGATAACCTCATAGGTGGAATGGCCACCGGCAATATCTTTTTGATTTAAAGCCTCAAGGTAAACAACGTCTTGTGTGACGTCATCACGCTTTAGCGGGATTTGTACTAAGCCATTTTCACCAGAGAGCCAAATAGCAGCCTTGTATGCGGATTCGCCTTGGTTTTTTATAAAATCCTTAATGCGCTCCATTTCTTGGTCGGTTATTTCGTGGCCGTTAAGTGCACTAACATTAGCATTATTGAGTTTGGTGCGTATATTGTCCCAAAGTTTTTCTTCAGTATTGAGGTCTTGTCTATAGGTCCACTGCGAAATACCGGAGGTTAATTGTTCGATTAACTTCTGTTCAATAAAACTTTCTGCTTGAGCCATAAAAATTCCTTAACTATTTCTTTATTATCGTTAGACTGGGACCTCAATCATCGTTCTCTGTCCTTTGGTTGAAAACTTAACTTCAAATTGCATGTGGCTTGGGGGATAAGAGTAGTTTTTACTCAAAAAATAACTATTCTTGATGCCTATTGGTAGGCAATATTGCATCTACTGTTACAATCTCATTCCCAAAACTCCCCAATATTTCCCCAAGAAATTAGGGGAGCTAATGCTTGGACATTCCTTTAGTCCAATCCACCTTAAAAACGTGATCTATCTCTAAACAAACATCTGCTGAAGTAGGCCTTTTTTGAGTTTTTTAAGCACTTCTAACTTACGCTGATGAAGGGTGATGAGATTGTCGATGTTGGAGAAATATTCACCTATTTTCTTCTGTTCATCTATTGAAGGCACTTCAATTTCTGAAGTTAAAACATCATCTTCATGTATAGCAACTTGAGCTGTGCCACCATCGATATTTGGCAAAATTACTTGCTTTCTAAAGCTTATTGTTTTTGTAAATGCCATAAAGAAATCTTTATCGAATATCTCTGTATTTACATCTATTGTCGGCATATTTTCAGTTACAATAGCACCATTTGTCTCCTCTGGAGCAAATCCAATACCACCCTGTTCAATAGTCTGCCGCGTAAAAATTAGAGTATTTGGGTGTGTATCGAGATTGACTTTTGCTTGTCTTTTTCTTCCAATATTGGCCCCAAGTTGTTGTCCTCTTAAACATATCTCTCCGATGTTTTTAACTGACACCTGATTATAGATTTCAGAGTCCTCAATATAGACTCTATCAGTATACTCAGTCATACCATCTCCCAACTTACGCCGTTCCCAATCGTCAGTAAATTCAGGGAATCTTAGCTTCGGAACCTTACGTTGTTCGCTCATGTTATTCTCCTTGACTCAGGGTGAAGTTGAGGCCAAGTTCTTTAAAGTAGCTGTTTAGTTCAGCGTTGAGCTTAAGTTCTTCTTGGTCAATTTCCGCAAGTTCCTTGAAGCAGTCGTCAAGGACGATTTCTTCTTCTTCCTCGAAGGTGTCAACGTATCTAGGAATATTAAGGTTGTAGTCGTTTTCTTTGATTTCATCAAAGCTGGCTAGGTGAGCGTACTTTTCTATGTCCTTGCGTGCAATAAAGGCTTGGAAGATCTTTTCGATATGCTCATCGGTGAGCTCGTTACGAGTTTTGTTCTTCTTGAAGTCTTTAGAGGCATCAATAAATAACACATCGCGTTGGGCATTGTCTTTGCGGAGAACTACGATAGTGGTAGGAATAGATGTGTTGTAAAAGAGGTTAGATGGAAGGCCAATTACAGCGTAAATGGAACCATCTTCAAGTAAATGTTTTCTGATAACGCCTTCGGCTGCGCCTCTAAAAAGCACCCCGTGAGGCAAAACGATGCCCATCATACCGTCAGTTTTTAGATGATAAAAACCATGCAAGAGGAAAGCATAGTCAGCTGCTGACTTTGGAGCAAGTTTACCGTAGTGCGCAAAGCGTGAATCAGTAATGAGTGATTCCGCAGGATTCCACTTTTGGCTATATGGTGGGTTCATAACTACGGCATCGAAATTAGTTGGTTGTTCTGTTGGCCAATCGTTTTGTAAGGTGTCGCCTAAGTTGATGTGTTGTCTGCTGGCTGTAATCTTATGCAACATCATGTTCATGCGACATAGGTTGTAGGTCTGATTATTTTTTTCTTGGCCAAAGAATTGGACATTACGTGAAAAGTCATCATTTATAGAGGTGCCTTTATACATGTATTGTTTAATTTGCAAAAGAAGTGAACCTGATCCGCAGCAGGCATCGTATACAGAAAAGCCATTTTTCTTTTCCCGGCCATTAGTTACAAGTCTAGCAATGAGTTTAGATACTGCTTGTGGGGTGTAGAATTCACCAGCTTTCTTCCCTGATTCTGAAGCAAACTGAGAAATAAGGTATTCATAAGCATCACCTAAGGCATCTTCTTCGTATTCATTAAAGTTAATACAGGTAAGAGCCTTGATTAAATCGGCAATCATGATGTTGCGGTCTTGGATTTCTCGACCGAGGTTTTTGGAGTCGATGTCGAAATCATCAAATAAGCCGTCATAGACATTATCATTGTTTTGGGCAGCGCTAGTGGTGCCATCTTGTGAGGTCTGAGGTAACTCAGTTGCTTTGTTGTTAGTTCTTTTACAAGGATGCTCTACTTCTCTAAAAGCTTCCTTAAGAGTAACTAAATGGAAGTCGCCATTATTGATTTGGTTATAAAAATTAGTAAAAGTATATTTAGGCAGAATAACGCAGCCGAAATCATTTTCTAATTCTTCAAGGAGAGTAGGCCAATTCTCTTCGTCATTCATGGAGTTTTCATAAATGGTTTGCGCTTCTTCAAGACTTTGAGGTTTACGATCTTCTAGTAGATCTACAACTTTATATAAGGTTTTATCGGACAAGCTTTTATAAAAAATCAAACCTAGGAGATAGTCTTTGTAAACGTCTGGTGACATTGTTGATCTCATAACATCAGCGGCAGACCAAAGAGCAGAAAAAAGTTCTTGAGAATTGTGTTTAGCCATTTTATTAAGCCCAAAATAATCCAAAATAATAACGTCAAGTTTTGAGGTTTAGAATACTCATTTGGGGCGGTAATTGCTAGAACAAAGTGTGACGGGCTAGTCTTTTGTTGACCTAAACCACATTAAACTCCTTGTTTCTGAGCCATTTGACCGATTTTTACATGAAAATTCGATAGGTTATAATTTAATGTACACAGGTATAAAAAAGCTGTGTTTAATAATGTTTGGCCAAACTTTATCTTTGAAAGGAGGGGGGATACTCATGTTCCCTAGGTCCCACAATAGTTGCAACTTGCTTGACACTAACCGCCCAAAAATTGGCAATTTTCTGAAACAGATCGTGTAACTCTCTTTGTTTAACGGTTAAATAGCGCTTTTTTGTGGGGAGCGGGACATTTTTTAACATAATCGGTTCTCAATATTTGAGCAATTGTGGGCTCCATTGTAAAATTTGTCGGTCTCTGCTGATTCTTGGTGGTTTGTGCCTGAATAGTCACCGGCAGGCGTATGCATGATTTGATAAATGATGGAGTTAATTTTTTTAACGTTCCTTGGTTTTCGATAGTTATCGTCAGATCTCTGACGTTTTAAAACTCGAAGACATCTTAGAACTTTAGGGCGTTTTAGCTCTCTAGGATGTTTTAGATAACTTTCTTTAGGTTAAGTTTACTTTACTTATTTTTGGTTTAGTTTACTAGCATGTGTCTGCCGGTGGCTCTTTGGATGGAAAAGGTTGGACCTAAGCCATCAATACCGCCGTGGTTTTAAAATAGTTTATTTGGCGTTCCAGAGTCTTTTTATTATTTGTGTTGGTTAAGATTTAAGTGATGTAAGTGGTATAAGTGGTAGGTACAAGTTTATCTTGGTTAGAATTTTATCTAAGGCAAGATTTACTTAGCCTTTTGGTAAATCTTAAATGGTATTTCTTAATACTAAGTAAGACTTACTAGACCTAAGTAGCCGAACTTTTGGCTTATAGCTTATATAAATTTTATTTTTACTAATCGTATTTAAAGTAAAAAAACAATGCATCCAAAAACTGAGTCATTTAAAACTACTTAGATGGCGCAGAGACACAATTAAGCAAAATATTAGAAAAACTATTGGAGTTTTAAATGAACAGCATCATCGCTATTTATAAAAAAGTGCCATTAGTTGCGCAGATTATCTTGGGTATGCTTGTTGGTGTTGCCCTTGCGTATTTTGTGCCGACTGAGGCTGGTTTCGTCTCCATTTTTGGGGAATTGTTTGTTAAAGCGTTAAAGAGCGTAGCTCCGCTTTTGGTGTTAGTGCTTGTAACTAGCGCTATCGCTTCTCATAAACGCGATGTGAAGACTGGTCTTCGTTACCTCTTAGTACTTTATATTATTAGCACTTTGCTTGCTGGTAGCTTAGCAGTGGCTGCTTGCTTTATGTTTGGTGTAAAGATGCCTTTACCAACTGAATTCGCAGCTTCTTCTACCGAAACTGTTTCTAGCATTGGCCAGGTAGTTTACAACTTTGTAGTAAGCGCTGTAAGTAACCCAATCAGAGCTTTGGCTGATGGTAACTTCATTTCTATCTTAGTTTGGGCGGTAGCACTTGGGACGATCTTCCGTAAGGCTTCAAACGAAACTAAGTTAGTGCTTAAGGATTTAGCCTCTGTAGTGACCGACCTCGTTAAGTTGGTAATTCGTTGTGCTCCACTTGGTGTTATGGGTCTTTGCTTTGCTGCTTGTACCGCTGAAGGCGGGTTCTCTAACATGGTGCAGTATGGCAAGGTGTTAGTGCTCTTAGTAGGCGTAATCTTCTTCATGGCTCTTGTAATTAACCCACTTATGGTAGCTTTTGTGACAAGACAAAATCCGTTCCCATTAGTATTTTTAACTTTAAGAACTTCTGCTTTGCAGGCGTTCTTCTCAAGAAGCTCAGCAGCTAACATTCCTGTAAATATGGAAGTTTGCGACCGCGCTGGTGTTTCTCGTGTGATGAGTTCTATTTCTATTCCTTTGGGTGCTACCATTAATATGGCCGGGGCTGCTATTACTATCAGCGTTTTCACCTTGACTACCGTATTTAGCATGGGCGTACCAGTGGACGTTTGGACTGCATTATTACTTTGCGTAGTATCAGGGATGGCAGCTTGTGGTGCTTCTGGCGTTGCTGGTGGCTCTTTAATGCTTATTCCACTTGCATGTTCACTCTTTGGCTTAAACAACGACATCGCTATGTACGTAGTAGGTGTAGGGATGATTGTTGGTGTTATCCAAGATTCATGTGAAACTGCGCTTAACAGCTCTACCGACGCCTTACTCACTATCGCCGTTCATAAGCGTCAGGAACGTTTAGGTTTAACTGATTTAGGTCATGCTAAGCAGTAATTTATTTCGTGGTGGTAGGTTTTTAGTTGGCAATAGCAAATAGCCTGATGCTACTAAAAATGACCAACCATAAACCATATAAAGATAAAAGCTTAGCTTAAGTTAAAGCAAAAAAATTAAAGTCGATGCAAGATGCAATTTGATTAAAGTTGCATCGAAATCGAAATTTAAGGCATGATTTTCTTTAGAGAAATCATGCCTTTTGGTTTCTGGGGATTTTAGTTTTGATGGTTTTAATTTTTGAAGGAGTTAAGTAGTCGGTGATTGCCTTTTCTTTGCTGCCTGAGTCGGTGTATTGATAAACATGAATCGGCAGGCCAGCAATAGACTCGGAGATAATTCTGACGCAAGCGTAGACGGCAGTCAGCTGCATGGCACTTCGTTCATTCAGAGCTTTACCGGAGTTACTGCCGCCAAACAAAAAGCGGTAAGCGTTGTCGTTGGTGCTGTTCGTGGGCTTGTCTCTTGATTGGAATAGTCCGCTTTAAATGCTCATAATAATCACACTCCTTCCTAAATTTGAGCAAAAGAAAAGCACCTGCATTTGCAGATGCTTAACCTTAATCACGGTGACTTTTCCTTAAAAAATGGAAATGTTTAAGGGAAAAATAAAATACTTAAAGGTATTATTTCATTCTAAAATAGGAAGTGCTTTTTCCTGAGCCTTCACGTTTTAGTTCACCAGATGCGACTAATTTTCTTAGTGAGCCCTCTATAGAGCTGACGCTAAGCGAAGGGCAAAGCTCACGAATATCCTGCTTTGTGAAGCGACCTATTTTGTGTAAGGTTGCTCGTCTGACTGTTTCGAGAGCTGGCAACTTTGTTTCAACAAGTTCAAAACGTTCTTCGAAATCTTTGTATGCAGCAAGAACAGTACCAAGCAAATACTTGATAAATGGCACTGAGTCCTCTGTCCCTTCATGCCAGCCAATCTGGGCCTGACCAAGTGTGTCGTAATACAGATCCTTGTTCTTGGCAATCTTAGCTTCCAATGAAATATACTTGCCAACATAAAAGCCATTTTGGTACAACAAAAGTGTTGTAAGCAAACGGCTCATTCGTCCATTTCCATCATTGAACGGATGGATGCAAAGAAAGTCATGAATGAAGATTGGGATTGCAATCAGAGGTTCAACTTCCATATTTCCAATGACACGATTATATTCCTCACATATTCTATCTAAAGCCTGTGGAGTATCGAAAGGAGCAAGTGGAGTGAACAGAGTTTCTACATGGCCATCTGGATAGGTGGCACTAATATAGTTTTGTACACTTTTAGTTCTTCCGGCCATAGGATTATTCATGTGGCTATACAATATTTTGTGGAGCTGTAAAATATAATTCTGTGTGATTGGAATTGCATCAAAGCTTTCGTGAATAATATTCAGAACATCGCGATACCCTGCAATTTCCTGCTCATCACAGTTCTTTGGTGTTGTTTTTTCTTCTACAAGCTGCTTGATACGAGTGCTTGTTGTCACAATTCCCTCAATTGCGTTAGATGCCTCGGTGCTTTGTATTTTAGCAATCTCAACCAGTTTTTTTAATTCCTCGGGACGTTGTTTCAGGGACATTTCCTGTTTACCAGCCTCTTTATAAATTGCCGCAATTAAGCTAAGTACATCTGAATCCCACTTTTGCATCTTGATTTCAGAGTAATTAAAAGTTCTCATTTCCTTCACCTCTGATTATTTCCCTTAAATATTACCACAAAATAAGGGAAACAGTAACGCATTAATGGAATTTTCCCTTAATAGTATGCGTATTATAAGGTAAAGTATGCATGGAATGACGGTATTAGGTTACTATTAGATTAAGAGTCCTTATGGACAGTTGATGTTTACGATTAGGCGAGCTCTAACTGTAAACTGAGAGCCGCTAAAAACTTGTAAAACAAGGAGTATTTAGCATTTTTTATCGAGCAATGTGAGAAATGCTACAGCATGGTTTTCGCTTTGTGTTATAAATAAATTGTGGCGTAAACCCCACACGCTTGCGTGTGGGAGAAAAGTCGCTTTTTATGAAAAACTATATCTTTGCTACTTGACATTAGCATGGAATAATATAAAATCTAAACGTTAGGAAGATTGACTGTACTTCCTTGTCGTAAGACAGAAAATTACCGCTAAAGTGGTTGTAGGACTCTTTGGTAATAAAAGTCCTGATTGAAACAGTTTTGCACTTGTAACTCCAAAGCCTGAAAATGGTGTACGATTACAAGCTACACTTCAATCAGAACCCCATGGGCTTATCCGTGGGAGCACTCAGTGTTTTGATTTTAGACTATAGAAAACTAAGATAAAATAGGATAAACGATGGAAGAAAAAGAAAATTCTCGCGGTGCCCGCAAAAGCGAAATCAAATTTGATATCAAGCAGCATCTTGGGGTGTTATCGGCGAGCAATCGTGGTTGGAAAAAGGAATTAAACCTCGTTTCATGGAACGGTGGTAATGCCAAACTTGATCTTCGTGATTGGGATGAAACTCATGAAAAAATGGGTAAAGGCGTAACTTTAACTCCTGAAGAAGCTGAAAAGCTTTATGAACTCTTAGGAGTTTATCTTGGGAAATAAATTCTCCTTATCTGAGCTTAAACATGGCATTAAAAGCTTTAAAAGTGGAAAAGGCACCCCAAATAAACAAGGTAAAATAGCTTCCCAAGGCGAAAAAAGTGACCAAAGTGAGAAAGGTCCTTCCCAATTATTGGGGGCTAAAGCCCAATCAATGGGGTCTCACGTCAAGGCTGAAGTTTTAGAGGGTAAGGTGTTAGAGGATAGCGCTTCTTTAGCTTCTAAGATTAAGCTTGGGGCGTCCTTAAACACCGAGCTTTTGGTGGATTCTTTAAACCTATTAGAACCTCCAAATAGCCTTAAAATTAATGTAGCTCAGACGGATGAATTTTTAACTATAAAAGAAATTCTTCAAGGTTTAGCCTCTTTTAAGAATGGTGGACTTTGGGGACTATGTGTCAAACTAGACGAGATTTTACCTGTGAGCGTTGACTTAACGTCTCTAGGTAGTCTCGTTACTTCCCGTATTGAAACCTCAAGAGACTCGCGTAAACTCACGTGGTGGGCAGGGCGCCGGGCTCTTGTGGGCGTCACCATGGTGTTAAGGTCGTGTTCATGGGACGAAGCTTTAACCTATTTAGCCCAAAACTTAGTGATCGGTGAATATGGCAAACCATATTTAAAATCTGGTTTATTCCATTTTAGTATTAGCCACTCGGCGTCACGACTCTTTTTGCTCGTAAGTAAAAATCCTTGTGCTATCGATATTGAGTTAGTGCAACGACGTAAATCTTACCAGGCTGTGGTTGAACGAATGCTAAGCCCTAAGGAACAAGCTTTTGTGCGTCATAGCAATTTCGATGCAAGCTGGATTTTAAGTGCGCCACTACTAAAGAGCCTGCAAAATAGACTTTTAGCGTCTCAAGATAAAAATTTAGAAGCAAAGCTATTAGAATCAGCCAATTACACTCAAGAACAAATTTGCCATAACGATGCTAAACAGCAGTCGTTGGTACCTGAATTACTCCGTTTTTTTATGCTTTGGACCATTAAAGAAACCGCGGTAAAGCTTACAGCTCGGGGGTTGGTTGGTTTGCCTGAATTTACCTTTAAGCTTGATGAAGATTTAATTGAACACCAATCAGAGCGAGGGTTTATTCAAAGCACAATTATCGCCTCTACAAAGGAAACCTTTGGGCTTTCGTGGTATATGCCTAAGTTAAATACTAAAGTGGTGTGGCATGATTTTGCGCCTATAAGCTTGGCTTTAACTAAGCGCTCGGCGCCTGTAGTTGCTAAAACGCTCGCGCTAAAAGCGCCAAAAGCGTAAAAACTTTAAGCCCAAACGAAAGGTACTAAACCAAAACTCAAGTACCGAGCAACACGCTAAACCTCAAAACCAAGAAACAAAGCTCCAAGACTTAAAGACTCAAATTAAGTTTTGGGTAAAAATTATGCGTTAAAATCAAACGCAAAAACCATACGTTTAAACTTGAGGTCATGAAAATTTTTGGTGCTAAATTAGCCTGCGCTAAAAATCCCAACTCATTAAAATCACTTAGTTTTTAGTTAATTTTGCGTTTTCGTCATAATCATAAATAGTCACATGCCCATTATTGATGTTAAAAATTTGTTGGGTATATTGAACAAAAATGTTAAAACGCCTATTTTGCAGGTGGAAAAAAAAATATTATCCGTTACAATGTGACCATTTCTAACACAACCCCCGCCAAGTTGAAGTAGTAAGTAGTGGGGCATAAACCGTGGAAATAGGATTTCCAAATGACCAAAATAAATAAGTGGCTTCCGGTAGTAGCTTTATGGCTTTTACCTACGGTCGGAGTGGCGCAAAATACCCAACCTTTAGTCGTACCATTTTCGATGCAAGAATTAGTTGCAAGATGCTTGGTTGACTTTGAAGGACAACCATTATGTCAAGAAGCTAATAATGGTGATCTAAATGCGCAGTATGCCATTTCTTCACAGTATTATGATGCTGGGTCTGCCTATAGCGATTTAGCGATGTCTTGGGCTTTTTATGCCGCGTCGCGCGGTAGTATTCCGGCGCAAAAGCAATTAGCCGAAATGTTCTTAAAAGGCCGTGGCGTGCCAATAGATAAAGTGCAAAGTTACGAATGGTACCGTACCGCCGCCAAAAGTGGAGATGGTGAAGCGTTATACCACATTGGCTCTATGAATATGGATGGGATTGGTGCCATCATGGATAGAACCCGTGGGATTGCATATTTACAAGAAAGTGCACGCGCTAACTGGGCTCCTGCAGCGTATCGTTTAGGTCTTGCTTTTGAAGAAGGTGAAGGCGTTATGGTTAACATGACTCAGGCGGTGGGTTTTTATACTCAGGCCGCTAATGCCGGCATCCCTGAGGCTCAATTTCGTTTGGCTCGCTTCTATGAAGAAGGACGCGTGCTGACTAAGGATAACAAACAAGCCTTAATTCTTTATACCCATGCCGCTGAATTAGGTCACGGCAATGCTCAGTTTGCTTTAGCGACTTTATTACGTTCTGAAGGTGGTAGACTTGATGAAGTAATTAAATGGTACCGTGAAGCTGCTAAAGCCGGGATCGTGGGGGCGCAAGAACAATTAGGATTAATATTGTTACGTGGTGACAATGGTAAGGCTGAATATACCGAAGCGTATAAATGGCTTGCTGAAGCGGCTCAAGGTGGCTCAGCTCTCGCTGAATTTGGGTTAGGTAGAATTTACGAAGAAGGGCTTGGCGTGGTCCGCAACCGCAAAATTGCCAAGCTTCACTATCAAAAGGCCGTTGAACTTGGAAATATCTCAGCGCTTTTAAAATTAGGTAAAATTTCTTTAAGTGAGGATAAGTCAGAAGAAGCACTTAAGTATTACCAAAAAGCAGCTGGTTTAGGGCGTATGGAAGCGCGCCGTCAAGTAGGCCTTATGTATATGGAAGGCTCTGGTACTAAAAAAGATCTTGTCACGGCAGAAAAGTGGCTTGAGCTTGCAGTAAGCTCTGGCTCTACTAACGCTAAATACGATTTAAGTCGCTTATATCTTTTAACTAAAGATGAAGAAAAAGCCGTGCGTTTACTTCGCGAAGCAGCAGAAGCTGGAGTCGCAGAAGCGCAGATTGAATTAGCAGCTCGATATGCTGCGGGGCGTGGTGTTGAACAATCGGCCTCTCAAGCCTACGCTTGGTGCATGAATGTTAAAGAATGTCGCCCACGAGTGAGCTACGATTGTAGCCGTTATGGGACCATGCTTGATGAACACGATCGCGAAATTTCTTTAAATCGCTTAAAGTTCTTACAAGAAAACAACCATTGTTCTATGCATTAAATCGAGCCTTTAGTTAAACCACCATAGCCAAACTCTAACCAAGTCTTAGCTAAACCTAAGCTGATTAGACGTTAGTTTTAGGGGACCGTTTTAAAGACGCTGTTTTAAAGGCGAAGTTAAAAGTTTTGCCAAAAGGTTTATTTAAGGCACTTTTTTAATCTGGATGATCGGCAGGAATTGTTTATATTTGGCACAGGACAAAGATACAATACAAATAGCCTTTTAGGGAGTACGGGCGTAATAGACGGAACAGACAGGTTAAATAAAATGGGATATTATCCAGAAAATTCCCCTGTATGGATAGCAGATCATCCTAGAGCTTGTGTTGATTATTTGTTTATTTCAGTGCTTCAATCTGGAGAACTAGGTTATGTGATGCTAGATGAATGGTTTCCAAGTATTGAAGACAAGAAAAGAGTTTATGAACTCATAGACATAATGGAAAACAAATTATCCCAAAGAGAACTAGAGATTTTAGAGGCATGGAAGAAAAAAAATCCAATAGCGGAATAGTACTGAATCAAAGAAATTTTTATCATAAAATTTTAATGACGTGTATTTTGAAACAATTGAGCGATACTCCTTTAGTTCTTAAAGGGGGGATAGCTCTTTATGTAGGATGTTATCGCTAGACAACTTTATAGAAGGTTATGTTCAAAATGAATATTTTTTCAGAATCTATTAAGCCTAAATTGTCTAAAATTAAAGATATAATACTATGGGCGATATATGCAAATGTAATAGATCATAAAAATATAGGATATGGTCATATTGTAGATTTATACACAAACAGACGTTGCAAAAACATTTGTTTTGAAGATTACTTTTTTTTACAAAAGATTTTTTGTGTGTACGGGGCTTTCTTTAAAGGGGCTGATATAAATGAAGTTTTGAATTATACAGAAAACATTGCTCATCTTTCATCTAATGAAAAGACTTTACTAAAGAGGAACATATGTCTTTTTTTTAAGGAAGGTAAAATTTCGTACTCCAATAATAAATTTATATCTTTGTACAAGCACAATGAAATTAGTTTTTCTGATTTAGAAGATAATTTAATTACTGAGGATCTAAAATGGCAAATCTGAAAGATTTCAGAAGAGAGGTAAAGATTCACTTTGCTCAATCTCTTTGTAGATTTGAAGGTATATATCTCACGGATATACAGACAGAGAAGCTGTTGAACAAAGAAAACTTTGAAATGTTGGATTTTCCTGAAGAAGAGTCGCTTGTCATTGATAATGTTGTTAATACTTTAAACTATATGGAATCGTTGGACATTTCTCACTTAGACGTGGACTTAGATTTATATATAAAGCTAAATTCCATGTTGGCCAAAGATCAGGCATTATTTACTGGCGTCTTACGAAATGGCCTGAGTTCAATTCCATGTATAGGACAGATTCCCGTTCCTGATGAGGCAAAGGTTGAAGAAGAGATAGCTAAATTAAATAGCGTATCTCCAGATAACTATAAATCAGTTGTTTCAGAATGTTTTTGTAATTTGTCTAGATTACAACCATTCTGGGATGGAAATAAAAGAACAACTCTTTTCTTATGCAATGTTCAATTGATAAAAAATGATTTTGACTTGTTGATTATACAGAAAGATAAATATGCCGATTTTGAAGAGTATTTGACTGCTTTCTATACAGAAGAAAATAATGATATCATCGATTATCTTGCAGAAAATTGCTTTGTAAAAACAGAAATGGAAAAAAAGAGTTCAAGAATGGCTTACATGAATGAACGGATTCAGTTAAAGGCAGAAGCTTCAAAAGAAATTGATGAAGAAACACAAAATCAAGCTTCTACTGAATCGCCACGAATGGCAATGATGCGGAGAAATATGGAAAAGAATAATGCTCGTGAGAATGTTATTTCCACAAGTCAAAAGAAAGGAAAATCTCGTTAATTTTTTAATATAGAGGATAAAACTTATGAAGATTAAATATGCTCTTTGCGGTATGCTTGCAATGTTACCTGTAATTTGTTGTGCTCAGGCGATGACGGAACAACAAAAAACTTTCACGAAAAGGTGATTAATCCTATAAAGCGAGAGATTTCACCATTGGTACATTTATGCTGGTTTGAAAATTTGGAATCATCAAGTGTATGTGTTAATGGAACTTCTGGGATGGGATACGAAATTCCTCATTACATAAAAAACAAAGATATTGAAAGTGTTAAAGTGCAGTCGAATGACTATACTGCTAAGGCTTTGAGTAAAGGAAAGGTTCTTGTATCAACGGTTACAGTTACTGCAACAAAGAAATATGATAATGCTACTTACGTTATGAAAGCTTATTTAGATGGCAATGATTTTGTTTGGAGTGATTCAAAAGATTCTACTTGTATTGAGAAGTCTTTGTGTGTTGATGGAATAACGGATACCATTGGTGTAGGTATGGAGCACACATTTAAATTTGAATAATTTTGGTTGATGTAAAAAGCCCAATTAATGGGCTTTTTTAACAATATAGTCTTAGTAATAATAAGGCTCGCCAAATACTTGGCCATCAACGAGAACTTCTATGAGGTCATTATCATAGGTAGTGGCCTTTTTTGTTTTTGTTTACTGAGGTTTGGGTTTACCGAGGCTAAGGTTTGAAGATAGCTAGGTTCTTTGGTTTAAGTTAAGCTTGGTTTGGGTTTAGAGCTATCTTTCTTAGTTTTGGGAAAAAGACGCACATTAGGCGTATTTTTTTCAACGAATAGGGACTTTAACGGTATAATAAGATACTTTTAGCGCATTTCTTAAAAGTAAGTTTTACTTTGAGTTTAGTGGAGCTTGAACGTAATTTCACGGCCCGTTAAGGTAAACTTATTTTTTCTTTTTCATATTTTCCATAATGGTAGCTAGTATGTCAGATGTCAAGGATCTCTTGGTGCAACCTGAATCAATGGTTGAACTTAAAAAAATGTCAATAAATGCTCGTGGGGCAAATTTGGCTAAGCTATATTTTCAAAATGTACCCGATATTTTGGATAAAGCTGAAGTTTCACTTGAACCTGTAAGCGGTGGTTCTATTAAGCGTTCTACCTATCTTGATCGTGTGGCTTATATAGCTACAAATGGCTTTAAAAGTGACAAGTACTCCTGTCATGCTAAAGACACTATTTTGGTATTTGAAGGGGCTACTAATAATAAAACCACGCCTAAGGCTATAGAAAAAGCAATCGGAATCTATATCAGCAATTTTTATAAGCTTCTGAGGGAAGATCAAATATATAGCTACAACGCCGAAAGAAAATTAACTTCAGTTGTACAATCCGTAAGATCAAAATTTTGTGGCAAGATTTTTATCTCAGATCAAGGCTTAGGCTTGCCATGTTCAGATCCTGCATGCAAAGCGTTTCCAGAAAATGAAAGAGCTACTGCTTTATATACTTCGTTTTTGCGTGAAGCGAGTAAAAGTAATTATTACGGGGGCTTTGTCACTAGAGAAGAATACTCCCATTATGCAAGCAATAGAAATCAATCCGACAATCAAGCAATAGGGGACTTATCATTAGTTAATCATGAACTTGAGTCTTATTTTGCGTGGATTGAAGCCGGTATGCCGTATAGCAAGAAGTGGCCGTGGCTTAAATATATTTTTGAGTATTCTAACGGGCTAGAAATGGCCTTTGTCATGAATCAAAATACCGACGAAGAAATGATCAACGCCTTAGTTAAAAACCTCCGCAATATAATGGGAGTTTTAAAAACTAAGATTGACGCATCATTTAAAGATTTATACTTCTCTGAACGTGGCGATGGGCTCTTTGGCTTATTCTACATTCTGTCTATGTTATATAAGCAATTACTAATGCTATGTTCTCTTAAGGCAGTTGAAGATCCTAAATTATTTCCAGTGGCTAATTTATGGAAAGTAAGCGCCGTGTTAGAAGAGAGTCGAGCATTGGAAAAAGCTTTAAGAAAGGCAAGTTCTGAGAAGGCTTTGAAGGATTGTGAACTCAAGTTCCAGTTGTTTAACTATAAGGGCAATAACACTTACGATAATGCAAGCGCACTAGGCTTAATGTTAAAAACTGAAGTAGATGCTAGTAAGGAATACTTATGTTCTTTTATTAGAGGTACAATTCAGAGCATTATTTGTCGCATAAATGACGATGCTGACAACTTAAAGAAAGCCGTGTTATCTAAGCTCTTTGAATACAATTCGTATGACAAGCTAGCAAAAGAAGCTTTTTCTCAAGGGGTAATTGAGCAATTAACTGCAGGAGTTGGTTTTAATGCGCGTAAATTGTTAACGGTGCGTAAACGTACGGTTTCTATTTTGTCTACGTTTAGCGGACGAGTAACTTGTTTTAATCAAGTTGTATATAGCTTTGGTGACTTATCAAATTACGGAGAAGTGTTTTGGCAAAACGCTACTTTCCTTTTTGAGGAATATAAAGGTTTAAGTACTAAGGTTTTTGGGGATGAAAATGATATCCAACCCGATTATGAAAACTTAACTCAAAAGGAAAAAGAAGTAATATTTTTCCGCCGTTACCTTCAAGCGTCGGCGGTGTTAAGAATTTATCTAAAAAAGCCAGATAATCCGTTTCGCTCTTTTTTACGCACTAAAAAGATTGGTAGCTTTAAGAATCAAGGCAATCACATTAATGAGGTCTACATTGCCTCTGTTGAAGAGTTAGCTAAGTTGGCTACTATTAACGCCAAACTTGGGGCGGCGCAAATCGAAGTGCTAGAAACGGCTTTGAACCTTTGGGGGTTAAATATTTACCCAATGCGTATTGCTACCGTCAAGCGCAATTTATCAGCTGATTCTAAGGTGGTTATATATCAAGAAGAGGCAGATGAGGCTTTAAACGAGCAACAGCTTGCTTGCTCCGGGGTAAAAATTAATTTTGATGCGCTGACCTTTGTGCTTCTACGTTTCTATGCCGGGGCGTGGTCCTTAAGCCAAAAAGAAGGTGATCTCACTTCTTCGAATTTATTGCAGGCGTTTTCTGAGCTTTGGCAGAGCGTTGAAGCAATTCCTGAGTGGGTTAGTGGTTCTATGGAGGCAATGCCTAACTATGGGTTCGAATATAGGAAGCAGTGTGAGCTTTGTGCCTTGTTCTTAAAAGCCAAAGGTGTAGAGGCTTATGACACGCTATGGATGACTTCGGCTAAAGAATTAACTCCATTTAAAGGCTTACTGTGCGACGCTGAAAATGAAAAGTTGTTAGTGGTTTGGCTCCAAGCAATCTTGATGCTTGCAACTAAGTCCCTTATTGAGATTCCACCAATTTTTGTGAATTTAATTGGGCTGCTAGTTGTAAACTATTTTAAAGCTCATACTCTGAAGGCACTGATTCCAACCTTTACCCTAGAACACGCGGAAGAGCTTTTAAATGGCGTAGGCTCAAGTGCCTCCGCCATCACCAAGCTAGGGGCGGAAATTATCTCGCAATTTGCGCAAGCACACCACGTGTCTTTCCGACTTTATCTAAAGCGTAAGAATAGTGCGAAGAAAGCTAATAAGGCTGAACTCGATAAACCTATAGCGTTAAATATCGATGAAACGCGTCTTAAAAACGTTCTTAAAACAACTGAAGAAGCGCGTGAATCACTAGACCGAATCTTTGCTGAAAGTGTAGATGATACAGAGGATGCGCAAGTTGCGAGCGTCGCCCAAAACTTAAGAACCATGCGTCACGCTGGAGATGATATTAATAGTCAGGGGCATGACGCCCAAACCTCTAAGGCGCCTTCGAGGGCTAAAGCGAGCAACGCTCAAGGTGATACTACTCTTAAAGAAAACTCTACTAATAAGTTCTCTTTGGAAGCCATTAATGAAATTTACGACATTATTGCGGCTAAAGAAGTATGGCAAGAATCAGATTTGCGCCGTGCGTATGGTAAAAGACCGGTTATGCTCGCCAAATTTATTGATGCTATCAATGCGCTTGCTCTTAAGCTATACGATGATTATGCTATCTATACGGAAGACGGAGAAATCGAAGTTGTACATGAATACTTAATGGGGACTAAGCCTCTCATGATTCAATTTAACCAAGATTATGCTAATCCATTTGACCAAATATTAAATGCCAAGGAATAGGCGATAACCCCAAGGAATAGGCGGTAACCCCAAAAATTAGTAGCTGTTTTGGGGGTATAAGCAATTTTCTTGGGGGATAGGGCGATTTGAGGCTAAAGCAATTTTTAGGGCGTAAGCGTTTTTTAGGCTTGATTTTTAAGATCAAAGGGGCACGCTTGGAGCTGGTATTACTAAGCTAAACATGCTATAAACTAGCGTAATTGGTCTAAATAACTCAAGCAAAACAACACAACCAAGCTAAATTAAGAGCAAAATAATGACGATAACCGATCAATGTTCATATGAAAACCACCATTTCTTAGAAATGAATCCATGGGAATTTGGTCACATGATTGCAAAGGCTTCATTTGCCGATCGACCAGAAGTACCGGATTTTCCAGGATGTAAAGTAAATCCTTGCGGGGCCAATAGCAAAGTCTACAGAGCGATTGTTAGAGAGATTCCATTATATGTAGCCCTAAATGGCTTTAGAGTGGGGAAGTTTTGTTGTGATGCGCCGGGGACTTTGTTAGTTTTAGCGCCTAAAGTGCAAGAGGCGGTACTCAAGAAAAAGAATATTTATCTCCCGCCCAAATTAAAAGAAGCTCTAGAGGTTTTTATCAACCACTATAGTATTCCTCAATACGATATCGAACATTTTTTGGAAATGTGTAAGTCATTTTGGGATGTTAGCATCGGGCGCATAAATCCTCAAGTCTTAACCAATTCCTCGGGGACCAAAGGAGTTGGGCTTTGGGCCAAAAAAGACATCTTTTCTTTAGATTTGACTCTAAATTTCCAGTTGTTTTTAATGGTAAATAGATATGAGGCCCAAATTGAACCTGAAGACGATGATGATGAAGTTTTTATTTTTCGTTCATCATTTGAATCGCCTCTTATCTCAGGTTACACAAAATATCTGGAGTGGTTGGAAAATGATATGCCAGAGGCTTTAAAAAGCTCTTGGTTGGCCTTCATGTTTGAGTATGTTTGCGGGCTTGATACCGTAGCCTCTTTACCTGTAGTACCGGACGAAGATTTTATACCGATTATTTGTAAAACCATTAAAAAGATCTGCCTTTTTGTGGTCCATAATAAGGAAATTTTTGCCTCTGGGACTAAATTCTTTGGGGCCGGCGATGGCATAGCGGTGGCGTATTTATTAGGCGATATGCTTAAAGACTTAATTGTGATGTTGTCTTCTCGCCAAAGTGTTTTGGCCCAAAACCTCACGGACCAACGTTTAATCTTGTTGATTGCAGATGTGTTGCCGTGGCTACTCCGAGCTACAGATATTATCTCCACATGTGGCGGTAATACTAACTTAAGCTATCAGCCTGTCATCTATAAATTCATTAAAGAATCAAAAACAATTAAGACCGGAAAAAAATCTTCCGAAATTAACGATACGGTATTCAAAATATTCCGTACCTGTTTAAAAGCCCAACGCATTTTTATTAGAGACGCCATGCGCTCATTTTATGAGGTAGCGCTCAAAGACCGGGCTGCTTGTATGCGTGCATTTATAAAAGATTATTCATATGCTCCGCAATTGACTACTTCCGCTTGGGAGATTTGGTGCAAAACTGTAGTTGAGCCATGTTGCCAAAATGAAAATGTGATAGATAGAGGGTGCCAGGTACTAAGCCCAACTTATTTTTTTGGGTTCTTGTCTGGATGTTTTTATGCTTATAGTTATTACCTAAAGAGCCAGTTTCTATCTAAGGACCAGAGCTTAAAAGAGGTATTAAAAAAAGAAGCTGATAAGTTTATTGACTACGATTTTGTCGATACTAGGTTATTTTTCGATGAAAAGACAGACCCTGTTAAAATCCCTACTTTTAAAAAAATAGATGAAGACTCAAATATCGAAGATAACGATTATGGGCGTCTACAATTTAAAAATAGAGGGGATGACCTATACCACGCTCAAGTTTATTTTAGTAATAGGTCTTTTACTAATGTTCACTATGATCGGCCTCGGGATTTATGGCAGGACTTGTTTGAAAATAAAGGGGGCCAAGCTGGTCAAGGCTTGATCGTTAAAGTAGAAGAGCTCGCGCAAGCCATCGGGATTAGGCGTAAGATAACTTCTGCACATGCAAGGTTGCTTAACCAAGCCGCTGACATTTGGAATTGGGATATTTTTCCGCCCGCTATGTTTAATTTAAAACGGTCATTTGGGGCAGATGAAGTCGTGATCATTAGCAAAAAGACTGAACCTTCTTTTGCGGATTCGATTCAAGATTCATACACCAAATATTTCAAAGAATTTTGTTTTGGTTTCTTATTCCGCATTTCGGCAGCATTTTCTTCTTTTAGAGAAATAGATGAAGATTGTTCTTCATTAAAAAAAGAGATCAAAACCGATATCCAATGCTTTATCAATGGCAGTACTGGGACGCTGGAGTTACCAGAATGGTTTAAATCCATTGTGGAAGATAGTAGTTTTGATGACAAACTTGAAGCATATACTCAAAAGTATGCGCAGTTATTAGAAGAAGGTGGGGCTAAAGAAGCAGATATTTTATTAAGTGTACCGCTTAAGGAACTAAATAAAATTGATTTTTTGTTAGATGATTATTCTAAACGCACATTCTACTTGTATTACCTTAGACACTTGATGTTTATAGCTGCCGATAGTCATAATCTAACTGCGAAAGTTGCTCAGACTTTTATGGCGTTACTAAACTATATGTGTAACGTTAAAGATTGGTCTCCGTTAGTTAAAATCAAGCCCCAGGAAGCTTTTCACTATCTTGAATTAGCCGAGGGGTCTACTAAAGACCAAACTAAGTATGGGATTGAGATTTTAAACAAGTGGTTCGCGGCGGAAAATCTAGGTTTAGAATTTGATTTAGTTAAACCAAAACCTACCACCAGAAAAAAAGCAGGTAAAGACACGGCAGAAATAGATGCTCCTGTCGCGCTTAACATTGATGATAACCGTTTAAAGGATGTGCTCAAGACTACCGCTAAAGCGCGTGAATCTTTAGATCGTATCTTTAACGAACAAGAAGATGATGCTGAAGACGCTCAAGTAGCGGCTATGGCGGCGGGCATTAGAGCACTTAGAAATGCTGATACTAGTAAGTCTCAGACGCAAGCAGAAGCTCAGTCTAAAAAGGCTGCTACTGCGGCTTCTAATTCTAAGAGCGCCCAGACTTCCACTGCTTCTTCTAAGAAGGGCGCACCTTTTAGTGCTGCTGAACTTGAGGAAATTTTTACCCTGCTTAAGGCTAAAGATAGTTGGGATGAATCTGATCTCAGACGAGCTTATGGTAAACGTTCATTACTACTTGGTAAGTTTATCGATAAGGTCAATGAAGTATCGCTTGAACTCTATGATGATTACGTCTTTTTATCAGACGATGGCGTGGTCGATATCGAAACAGAGTACCTCGATGGAGTATTAGCTAAGATGAAAGAAGACTTGGCCAAATAAACTTGAGAAGTAATCTTGGGAAGATTACTTGTTTTGGTGAAGTAAACTTAGACTAAGCCATCTTTTTAATCATCCTCAACTAGTTAGGGCGTGCTAATAGTTGAGGATGATGTTTTTTATGGCGCCAATTTTTAAGGGGTTGGGGGCGTGGTGTCTTTGGGAGTAAAATTTTTTTTAATTTTGAGGGATTGGGGGTGAAGGCTTTATGTTGAGAGATTTTTTTTTACGGACTCTGAAGTAAGGCCTAGCTTTAAAATAAGACAAAAAAAACACCGGTAGCCCGGTGTTTGATGTGTTTAATTAAGGGATTAAAGGAGAAGTGTATTATTAGTCTTTAAGGTCAAGCACTTTGGTGATGGTCTTAAATATGTCGGTCTGGTCAGTTAAACCCATAATGTTGATAGCACCTGGGCCGTAAGCTGCTACACGGAGCTGAGCACCGGTGTGACCTGAGTTGTTTACGTCGTCAGAGTTACCATAAGATACAGACATTGGGACACCGTCATGGGTGATTACGGCCTGAGTATAGCCTGGAGTCTGAGCATCTGGGTAAACGATCTGAATAGCGTGAGCGTGGTCAGCAGTTACAATAACTAAGGTATTGCCGTCTTTCTTAGCAAAATCTAAAGCTACTTGTACTGCTTCATCAAGGTCTATGGTTTCACCGAACTGGCCACATGGGTTGTTAGCATGTGCTTGTTTGTCGATAGAAGCGCCTTCAACCTGGAGGAAGAAGCCTTTCTTGTTATTCTTTAAAAGGTCGATAGCCTTTGAAGTCATAGAGGCTAAGGTTGGAATGTCGCTAGTTCTGTCAGCATTTACTTCGCAAGTTACGGCAGGCTTATCAATGTTGCCACGAGGTGAAGCTTGTGGGCCCTTTAAGCGAATTGGCATGTTGCCTTCTGAGAACAAGCCAAGTACTGGAGTTTTTTGGTCAGCCTTTTTTACAGCTTCAAGTTCGCTTGCGTTAGTTACAATCTTAAAGCCTTCTGCTTTAGCCTGTTCGAGGAGAGTTTTACCAGCATACTTACCAGCAGTTGCAGTTTCCTCAAATGACTTCATACCGCCACCTAAAACTACATCAGCACGAGTGGTGATAAGCTGTTCAGAAATTGAGCCAAGACCACCCTTATCTAAAGTGCCATCAGGGCATTTTTCAGCGGTAGCACTAGGACCGTAGCACTTACGATGAGTTACGTGAGCAAGTAAAACTGCGGGGGTGGCATCCTGAATTTCAGCGGTTGAAACGTCACCGGTAGCTAAACCTTTCTTTTTAGCAAGTTCAATAAGGTTTACTTGTGGCTGACCGTTTACGTCAACTGAAATAGCACCGTTGTATGATTTGGTACCAGTAGCCCAAGCGGTAGCAGAAGCCGCAGAATCGGTTACATAGTCAGGCTTTTTGGTCTTCTTGTTAAGAGAGTAGTGAGTGTACTGACCAGTGATTGGTAATGCATCAAGACCTTTAAAAGCCCCGCCTGCGCCGTGAGCGTAGTTACGAGCTGCGGTGATTTCGCTGTCCCCCATACCGTCACCAATTAAAAGGATTACGTTCTTAGCATGAGTCTTGTTTGCAAGAGCAAGTTCAGCAGCATACATGTTCTTCATGTCGCCGTGGATACGGGACGCCCCACCATGAACAGTGATATCGCCAACAGCAGCACGATTATAAACGTCATCCTTAGCAGATGCGGTATTGAGAGCAAGAGCTGACGCGGTGGCTAAACATAATACAGAAAGGATTTTCATATCCATTTGGTTGAACCTCTATTTTAGATATATTCGATTCTAGGTGATAGGAATTTAGGATCGAGTGTTGGAGTTTGATTTAAACGATGGTTCTACTTTAAAGGATGATTGTTAATTGTTCTTACGGTGTATTGTTAAGTTAATTAAAATCATGAGTGGAAAAATTTGCTAAAAAAGAAGATGCGGTAAAATATGTTAAATTCTCGTTTAAGGCCTTAAAAATAAAGCTTTGAGTCAAAAGAAAAAATAAACCCCGGAGTTAGAAGAAAAATAAAAGCGAGTGTAAATGAGTGCGCTCGCTTAATTAGTTCTGTTGTTTGTGGTTTATTAAGCGCGGAGCTTAAACCAGGAGTTTTTTAGCTCGGGCTAAGTGCTTTATCTTTTTTGTGGTTTGAAAGTAAGAGACAGCCAATAACCCCGGTAAGAACAATTAGCGCCCCTATGATAGAGCGTGAACTCATGTTTTCATCGAGAATAAACCAAGCGTAAACAGCAGATGAGACCGGTTCAAGGGTAAAGACCAAGCCTGTTTCTTGCGCGGTGGTATATTTTTGTGCCGTAATTTGCATATAGAAGCAGTAAAAAGTACAGATAACCGAAAGGGTGATAAGTGAAATAATTGCGTGTCCAGAACTTGGGAGCACCAAACCTTCCCCCGTAATGGTTTGAGCAATGATGGCTAAGAGGGTGGAAAAAACCACCTGCCAAAAACCAAGATTTACCGCATCAAAACGTTGGCTAAATACTCGAGTAAAATGAATGTCAATAGCGTAGACTAACCCTGAAAGCAAAGCAAACGCCGCCCCAAGATTAAAATCAAGCCCTCCGGAACCAGATAGGAGGTAGAGCCCACACAAAATAACTATAAGCGCCCCGGTGACAGAATGACTTGGGAGGGTGCGCGTGATAAAGATATTGATGATAATAACAAAGGCAACCGAGGAAGAGATCAAAAAGCCTACGGTTGAAGCATCTGCAGTTTTTACAGCGTATAGAATAAAAAGTACCATCGCCACAATTTGCACCGCCCCTAAAAATGAGGTGTTTAAAAGTGGGAAAGTTGGTTTTTTAAGTTTTTTATGGAAGAAGACTAACATCAAAATGATAGTTAAAAAGAAGCGGCACGTAATGACGCTAAAGGGAGCCATTTCGGCCCCAATAATTTTCAACAATGGATATGAAAGGCCCCAACCAACAGCAACTGAGGTGAGAGCTAAGAGGGCAGTTGAATGTTTCATAGATATAAACCAAAATCTTTACCGTTCTTGAAGTTTTAGATCAGGTATTGAAAAGTTTTGCTTTTTAATAAATTAGATGGGGTTAATTAACTGTTACAGCTCACTGAGAATATAGCTATTTTGCTCAGTCATTATTATTCAAAAGT
>UQCV01000030.1 GCA_900539665.1 uncultured Succinivibrionaceae bacterium
TGGAGCTCTTGTGATGAACAAAATATTTTTGTTCTGCATCGTTTTCAGATTTTCCAGAGTGAACAAAACTGCATCGGCAACTAAGGATTTGAAATCAATTGCTTGACACTAACCGTATAGTTTTTTATAGAAAAAGCGACTTTCATCCCTCACGCAAGCGTGTGGGTTTTACGCTGCAATTTATAACAAAAAAAGGAATGCTCTTTCAAGCATTCCCAAAGTTGGTAGATAGGATCTGGACAAGAAAAAATGTTTAATTAAATTAAAGCGTTCCCGCTTACCTATACTTACCTGTGTAGAGCAAGCGGGAGGTTGTTATTTCGCTGATAATTCAGCTCCAATTTGTTCCAAAGTTTTACCCTTAGTTTCCGGCATCATGAAGGTACACCATAAGAATTGTAGAATCATCATGAAAGCGAAGAAACCGAAGATATAACCTGCATCGAAGTTGGCAATAGCCATTGGGAAGACTAAGGTTAAACCAGCTGCAAAGATCCAGTGGGTAAAGCTACCAAGTGATTGACCTTTAGCTCGAGCGTCATTAGGGAAGATTTCAGATACGAAAACCCAAATGATAGTGCCAGAACCAATAGCATGTGAAGCAATGAAGACAATCATACATACGAGAACCACGGTACTAACTTCACCTAAAGCTGCGGAAGCTTTAGCTGAAATTTCTTGAGCTTGAGTACGAATTTCAACCACATTCAACCCATCAAAGGTAGCACGGGTGCCTTCATACTTGGTTTCGGAAGTGATTTTGACAAGTTCTTGTTTAGCTTGCATAAAATCTTGTTCTGCTTTGACTTTGTCTTCTGGGGTAAAGTATATAACCTTAGCATCCATATCAATTAACTTTGAAGCGGCATTAGCGGTGTTAGTGGCTGCGGATACCACTTTTAATTCATCGTAATGAAAGAAGGCATAAGTACATACAGAGAGACTGAGAATGTAGCCAATACAACCGATGAACAATAAAGTTTTACGTCCTAAAAGGTCGATGAGACGGATACCAATGAAGGTGGCAATTAGGTTAGTTACCCCAAGAGCCACAGAAGCGGTTACAGGGTTTTCCATGCCGGCTAAGCCTAAAAGTCTAGGGGCAAAATAGAGGATAATGTTGATCCCTGACAGTTGGTTAAAGGCGGCAATTAAGAAAGCAAAGAGGATTGGGTAACGGAGGCGACGGCAGAAGAATTTACCGGCTTGGGTCTTGTTAGTATCTTTAAGCGCACTTTCTTTAACTGAAATTACCAAGTCGTCGATTTCTTTAGCACTCATCTTTGGATTTATGAGGGCAAATACACGCTTGCCTTCAGCTTCATCCTTCTTGTCAACAATGAGCCAACGAGGTGATTCTGGTAAATAGAAGCACATCAGAGTGTAGATTACGGAAGGTACAACTTGGATTCCAAGCATCCAACGCCATGCGGTAGTTTCTGGCGCAATTTTGATAATGACAAAGTTAGAGAAAAATGCCATTAAAATACCAAACACGATATTGAATTGGAAGAGCCCGGTGAGCTTACCGCGATCGCCCGCTGGTGAGATTTCAGAAATAAAGAGTGGGGCGGCAATAGTGGAAATCCCAATACCAATCCCACCGATGAAGCGGAAAGTAAAGAATGACCACATGTCCCAAGCGAAGGCGGAGCCCAAAGCGCCTATTAGGAATAAGAGCCCATTAGCGATAAGGGTATTTTTACGGCCAAACTTAGCAGTAGGGATACTGCCAAATAAAGAACCAAGTACGGTCCCCCAAAGGGCGGCTGAAATAGCTAACCCGTGCATAGTGCCATTTAATGACCAAAGCTGCTGAATTTTACTTTCAGCGCCAGAGATAACCACGGTATCAAAACCGAAGAGAAAACCCGCAAGGGCGGAAGTGATAGCCCATAACAGCAATTTCTTGTTCTTCATAACTAAATTCCTTTCGTTATTTTACTTAAAAGCCGAAGTAAAATTTCTGTTATATATAATCGCACAACTTTTGCATATAAAAATATTATATCTTCACAAATAACAATGCAAAAATTTGCATTGCAAAAAAAATGTGGATTTGATGGGGGAAAGAAGCTTAGGAGGTATTTAAAAATGCAAGGGGCCAAATAGGAGAATAAACCATGAAATAGTTTGCTACACGGGCTTATATATAGATGTTTTTAAATGGAAAAAATAGCAAAATCTTTGTATTTAAAGGCTTTTACATGGCGTTAGAGTTTGGTGCAAAAATACAAATTTTTGTTTATAAAAGGAACGGTTTGTGTTTTTAAGTAGTAATTGAGGTTGGTGATTTCTATATTTATGCAAATAATTGCATATCCTTTTGGTGAGGTAGTCAAAATTTTTGCACAAATTTTGCACAAAACATTATTTCATTTATATAATCGTTTCAACTTCTGGTTAAGGTTTGGTAAAACAACCGAAATTTTTGCATAGCTTTAATATGTTAAATCGTATTTAAGATATTTAATGCCAGGTAAAAATAATTAACCAAGACTACTTGGGGTGTTAAAAGCTTAAGGAGAAGAAAGAACATGTCTAATATTTTACACATTGCCGAAAAACTAGGTATTGCTCCTTCAACTGTATCTAGAGCTTTAAAAAAGCCCGAAATGGTTTCTCTTGATACAAGACGTAAAGTGTTACAAGTGGCTCAAGAACTTGGGTATTTACAAAAACTTAGAGACAATGCGGCCGTAGTTTCAGGAGGAGGTAACAGACTAATCGGTGTTATTGCAGCTGATTTAACCAATGCTTTTTCGAATCAAATAGTAAAGTCAGTCCATAATTACCTAAATGAACACAATTATTCCGTGGTCTTAGGTTCAAGTTATGAAAATAGCTCCGCAGAGCTTAAATTATTGAAGCAATGGGCTTCTTTACAATTAAGTGGCTTAATAGTAATGCCTTCGGCCAAATTCTCTTCTGTTGCTACTGCCAGTTGCCTTGATATACCAGTGGTTTTTGTTGACCGTAATCCTGGGACCTTACCTTATGGTAGCGTGCTTGAAGACAATCAAGATGGGGTGCGTCAAGGGCTTGAATACCTTCATGAATGTGGGCACCGTAAGGTTGTGTTTTTAAGTGGGCCTAAACAAATTTACACCTTTAGTGAACGGTGTAAAGGAGCGGTGGATTGTGGTTTAAATCCCGAAATTGTGGAACTTAAAGCTGGCTCTTATGAAGAGCTTTTTATGGGCGCGTTCGAGCAAACTAATATTTTAATGATGCGTAGTGCCGCTTTAAAACCAACGGCGATTTTTGGGGCTAATAACGCCATTACTGCCGGAATTTTATATGCCTTAAGTTTAAAGGGATGCAAAGTTCCAGATGATGTTTCGGTTGTTTCCTATGGAGATAGTAGTTGGTGTCGTTTTTACCCAACTCCTATCACTTCAATTGCGCAGCCGGTAGAAGAAATGGGGGAAATGGCAGCTAAGATGTTGCTAGATCAAATTTGTGCTCATACAGCGCCAAAGCAGGTTTGTTTAAAATCCATGCTGATGGCACGGGCTTCAGTGGCAACTCCATCGGCGCGTTAATAAGTCAATGGATTGAAAGATTTAATGGGACCAACTAGCTTAAGGGTAAATGTTTGGTCGCTAGATAAGTTTTAATTTAATTTTTGCGGTCGTAGGTGCCGGTAAGTTGTGAGGGTGTATTCCATGCTTGATATTGCTAAGTTTAAAGCTAAGAGAATAAAGTGTGCCGGACTCGGCGAAGTGTTGTTTGACGTATTCCCATCTGGGCCTAAGATTGGTGGGGCCCCGGCTAATTTTGCTTATCACTGCCGTCAAAATGGCTTAGAAGCTATGGCTATTAGCTCTGTGGGTAAGGATGAGTTAGGTTTTAAGGCCCGTGACTTATTAGCAGCGCGTTTTTTACCAGCTTTACTTTTAGAAAACGATAAACCAACTGGGGCGGTTAACGTTAGTTTATCTGAAGATGGGGTGCCAACTTATAACTTTTTGGAACGAACTGCATACGACAATATTCCGTTATCAGAAGTAGTACTTGAGGTAGCTAAAGACCTAGATATGATTTGTTTTGGGACCTTAGCCCAAAGAAGTACCGCTTCGCATAAAACCATTATGAATATTCTTGATTTTATGAAGGAGGGGGCAATTCGCATTTTTGATGTTAATTTAAGACGTCAATATTTTTGTCGTGATGTTATTGAATCCTCTTTAAAACGTACCGACGTCCTTAAGTGTAATGAAGATGAATTGCCAATTTTGTGCGACTTAGCGGGCCTAAAATCTCAGACTAAGGAAGCTTACCGCCACTATTTAAAACGCCGGGGCATTAATTGTTTTATCTTCACTGAAGGCTCGACCCAAAGCACTGTTTATTTAAATAGTGAAGTTTCAGTTTTACCAACTCCAAAGGTTAAGGCAGTCGATACCGTGGGGGCGGGGGATTCTTTTACCGCTACCATTATTAGTTCTTTGATGAAAGGTCAACCATTAGCTAAAGCTCACGCCAAAGCCGTGCAAGTTGCAGCTTATGTCTGCACACAACCTGGGGCGATGCCAGACATGCCACTTGAACTAATGCGAGATTAAGTTTGGGTTTATTATCGAGTTTTTATTTATAAGTCTCGCTTATAAATGGTTACCAGAAGGCTTTAGCCAATGCCCCGAGGGGCGTGCTAGAGCCTTTTGTGTTTTAAATAGCGAGTTAGGAACTAAAGAGAGAGGCCAAAATAATCAACTACTTCTTGTAGGTTTTGATGTTTGTGGCTAAGTAGAAGTTTTAAAATGGCTAGAGGTGAGTTATTGATGATATGGGGATCATCAGGGCTAATACCGGCTTCTTTTAAAATTTCGAGGCTTTGTTTAAAGTTACCCACATCTTCGCAATAATGGGCATCGGAGCCAATGCTAAGCCAAGCACCGTGTTTTTTGGCAACTTTAGCTAGTTCCACACAACAAGGAAAACTTCCATGACGTGAATTTTTGCCACTCGAGGAGTTTATTTCTAAAGCAACGTTATGTTCTACTGCGCATTTTACGATCGCTTCGTAATCTTTAGGGAAGGTAGGATCAGCAGGATGGCTAATAATATCCACCAATCCTTTTTCGATGACCGAAGTGATGATTCTTGTGTTGGCTTCTTCGCCTAAACCAACTGGGGTAACGTGGCGATGGCAGTTGCCAATTACAAGATCAAGTTTTGGAAAAAGTGCAGGCGGGCAATCCGTGGTCCCATCCTCTAAAAAATTAGCTTCCATGCCCTTTAATAAAACGAGCCCCCTTGTAAAATGGGGAATGGCGGTAACTTCGTTTTGGTAATGAAAGCGATGGGGCGAATCAGGGAAATTGGGCCCGTGATCGGTCATAGCAATGATTTGAAGGCCTTTTTCTTTGGCAATGATTAAGTTTTCAAAGATAGTACTAAACGCATGTTGATTCGCAAGCGTATGAGTATGTAGATCTGCACAAAAGTGAGCCATAGCTATTTGATTCCTTGGTTTGGGGTGAGTTGCTCAGAGAAAAATTTGTTTGGCCACAGAGCTCATATTATTTAGAGTTGGGATGTGGAGATTTTTCAGAGTTTTTTACTTGCGAAGCTTCCTCAACCTCAAAAAGTTTAAATTCAGTTAATTCTAAGGCGCCGTCGGCTTTTAGCTGCACGCGACATTTATAACTAATAGTAGGCGCTTTAGGATTTTTGGGTTCAGCGTTACCAACAATGCTATAAAACTTATTTTGGGCCTTAGGGGCCGGAGCGAGTCTATCAGTGACGGTGATGTGGTAGGCTGAGCCCATTCTAAAACCAGTCATTTTACGGCAAAAGTTTTCCACTTTAGGCATCGCTGGATCTTTTTGCGCTCGTTCTGCTCTTTGTTCTTTATTAACAGTGTATGAGGCTGCTTTTAGTTGCATGTTATCAAGGCGTAATGGGACCGCCATGGCGGGTTCCACGCTTAAAAGTCCTACCAAAGTGCTAAAAAGATAAATACTAATTTTTTTCATAATTTTGGTTCATCCCGTCAAGTAAGGCCCGAGTGAAATTTAAGCGTTCTTGGGCGCTTTCAGTAGTTTTTAAAATTTTAATGCGATTAGCCCCATCTAAACGGTAGAGTTCTGGGTGCTCTGTAATTAAACCAGTTAAATAATCGAACTTCACGTGGACATGAGGACCAAAAGTTATACTACCCCCCTTAGCTTGCATAGTAATGGCTTCAATCCCAAGTCTACGGGCAATAAGCTTTTGGGCTGAGACTGCAAATAGGTTGGTGGCTTCTGGAGGCAATGGCCCAAAACGATCGATAATTTCAGCTTTAAGGTCATTAAGTTCATCAGCGCTTAAACAAGAAGCAAGGCGCTTGTACAAGGTTAAGCGGCCTGTAATATCGTAAATGTAGTTTTCTGGGAAGAGTACAGGAATATGATATTCAATACTAATATCGTTACTTTCTAAAGCGTCATCAGTAAGTTCTTGCCCTTCTTGCAAAGTACGGACTGCGGCTTCAAGCATTTCCATATAAAGCCCAAAACCGATGGTTTGAATTTGACCTGATTGTTCAGCCCCAAGGATTTCGCCGGCGCCACGAATTTCCAGGTCTTGGGTGGCCAAAATAAAGCCAGATCCTAATTCTTCAAGTTTAGAAATAGCGGCTAAGCGTTTTTTCGCATCGCTACTTAAACTATTTTCTGGCGGGGTTAGTAAAAATGCATACGCTTGATGGTGTGAACGACCTACGCGACCACGCAATTGATGGAGTTGGGCTAAACCAAATTTATCCGCGCGTTCAATGAGAATGGTGTTAGCGGTAGGGACGTCAATCCCTGTTTCGATAATAGTTGAGCAAACTAAAAGGTTAAATCTTTGGTGGTAAAAGTCGTGCATTATGCGCGCAAGATCTTTTTCCGGAAGCTGAGCGTGAGCTACACCAATGCGTGCTTCTGGTACTAAGGCCTGCAATTCATCAGCCCGGCGATTGATGCTTTCAACATCGTTATGTAAGAAGTAACATTGGCCCCCACGCTTAAGTTCACGTAATACCGCTTCACGAATTAAATCATCACTCCATTCATGCACAAATGTGCGTACGGCTAAACGTTTAGCCGGAGGGGTAGCGATGATTGAGAGATCGCGGACGCTATTCATCGCTAGATTTAAAGTGCGCGGAATAGGGGTAGCAGTCATGGTTAGGATATCAACGTCTGCGCGTAGCTTTTTGATTTTTTCTTTTTGCGATACCCCAAAGCGATGTTCTTCATCAACTACTAAAAGCCCTAAGTCTTTAAACTTCATGCCGGTGCTTAAAAGTTTATGGGTCCCAATGATAATATCGATTTTGCCAGACGCGGTCTCGTTTAAAATTTGCTGCTGTTCTTTAGCACTCTTAAAACGGCTTAAACAAGCTATTTCAATAGCCGTATCCGCAAAACGTTCACGGAAGTTTTCATAATGCTGATCGGCAAGCAAGGTGGTTGGGACTAAGATGGCAACTTGTTTGCCGTTATCGACAGCCACAAAAGCGGCGCGCATAGCAACTTCAGTTTTACCAAAACCAACATCGCCACAGATTAAACGGTCCATTGGTTTGGTTGATTGCATATCGGCCAAAACGGCTTTGATAGCAGTTTCTTGGTCTTCAGTAGGTTGATAACCAAAGCCTGACGCAAACCGTGCATATTCAGTTTGGTTTATCTTGTACTGAAAGCCTGCACGAAGTTTACGTTTAGCGTAAATTTCCAAAAGTCCAGCGGCGACATCCTTGATTTTTTCGGCTGCTTTTTTACGGGCTTTTTTCCACGCATCGGTGCCTAAACGGGTAAGTGCAGGATGTTCAGCCCCGGTGTAACGAGAAAGCAAATGAAGAGAGGTAATAGGAACGTACATTTTAGCGTCTTCAGCGTAACGCAAAGTAACGTATTCTCCATTGATTCCATCTATCTTCATGGTTTCAAGGCCGGTAAATTCACCAATCCCATATTGCTCATGTACGATAAATTCACCAGGTGAAAGTTCTGCTAAGTTTTTAATGACCGCATCGGGATTTATGACGCGGGCTCGACTCTTTTTGGCTCGAGCGGTATAACTACTACCTAAAAGTTCACTTTCGGTAATGATGATGTAGTTTTCATCTAAGGTCCCATTTATAAATGGAGCAACGGTGATAAATGCTCCACGTTCTTGCGCGGGCAAGGCTAAAAATTCATCGACTGAATTTATAGGTTTAACGGGTAATTCTTGACCTAACATTTCCGTGACAATTTCACGGCGACCACTACCTGAGACCGCAAATAATATGCGCTGTGGGTGAGTTTGCACAAATTCAAGTAACGGTGCAATTGGATTATGTAAGCTCCGGTTATAAGCAATTGGTGGTAAAGGCTTATCGGTCGTCGTAATAGCTTTTGTTGGAGCGGCTGCGGCTAAGCTATCTGGATAGAATTTGACTAGTGGAAATGAGTTGAGATGTGAAGCTGCTTCATCGGGCGCTAAAAACAAATCTTTAAGTGGGAGCGTTGGGTGTTCTGGATTATGGGCCCAGCGGCGACTTCTTTCGGAAGCGTCTTCATAAAATGGAGTTACAGCCTCAGTAAAATTAGCTGTTTCCATCATAATCGTATTAGCCGGCAAGTAGTCGAAAATAGTAGCAGTTTCATCAGGGGCAAAAAAGAGCGGGAGGTAGTATTCAATCCCAGCTGGTAATACTTGCTCACTAATACGTTTATAAACAGTGTGTAAAGTCAAATCTGAAGGATTAAAGACCTCACGATAGCGCTTTCTAAATAGGTTGATAGCTTCATTATCAGTTGGAAATTCGTGTGCAGGAAGCATGCGAATTTGGGCGATTTTTTTAATAGAGCGTTGGGTCTCAGGGTCAATGATAAAAAGCGAATCTACTTCATTATCAAAAAGGTCGATACGAAATGGAGTTCCACTGCCCATTGGAAAAATATCGACAATTGAACCGCGGACCGAAAATTCCCCATGTTCAAGTACTTGCTTGGTAAGGGAATAACCAACTTTAACGAGGTTTTCTTTTAAGGTGTTAAGCTCAATAATGTCGCCTGTTTTTATGACCATACTGCGGGCTTGAACATAGCTTACAGGGGCTAATTTACTAAGAATCGTAGAGGCTGCGGCAATGGTGATAGCGTGGGCTGACGTTGGTAGTTTAGCTAAAATTTCTAAACGTCTAGAGACGATATCTTGGTAAGGAGAAAATGTATCGTATGGTAAAGTTTCCCAATCGGGGAAATACCACACTTGCTCTTCGGGGATTAAGCTTTGGAGTTCGCTTTCGAGATTTAAAGCGCTTTTAGTATCCGGCGTGATAATTAAAATCGGTTTGGCGGCTTCTTGAAAAAATTCTCTGATATAAAGTGCTAAGTTGGCCCCATGTGGCCCTTTTAGAGCTAATTTTTGCCCGAGAGTGGGAACTAAAAAATTAAAACCAGGAATTAAAGACATAAAAACCTCGCCGGAAAAACCGAAGTTGTAAAGAGTGCCCTGCGGGCAAGATATAAATGATAGTTTGCTATTTTACCACGAATAAGGCGTGAGTTTTATTCTAACCTTGGCCCTAATAAAAGTTCATTCTAAACAAACTTTGTTCCATGTAGCTAAAGTCTCCATAGAACCCAAATCTTAAATAAAGCGCACTTGAAGTTAAATCTCAATTCATAGAGTAGTAATCGTTTTATTAGGTGTTAGAGCGTTGGGGCGTTAGAGGCGAAAAATTCACCAAAGCTTGGTGAGAAAAACGAAGCTATCGACGCACAACCAAAAGATGATCAATTTCAGCCAAAGGACGACTGCATGGATGGAAAAAATCAAAGGTGGCAGCGCCTAAAGCTTGTAACAACGCTGCTTTTAAATGAATAAAAGGGCGATAAATTAATTTCAAGAAAAAAAACAGACCTGCGGGTCGTTTTTTTTTAGTGGGAAAGGTAAAACTGGCTCAGTTGGCTCTATAATATAGCGCTATGATTCAAGTGCTTGGCACTATCTATTTTGGTCATAATTATTATATAATACATTTGTTTAGGGGTTAAACAAAGCCTTAAGATTTAGATAGTAAATTACAACGTTTTAGAGGAAAAAAATGATTGGTTCTTTGCGTGGCACGCTATTAGAAAAAAATGCTCCTGACGTCTTGATTGAAGTTGGGGGCGTAGGGTATGAAGTTTCCATGCCGATGACCTCATTTTATGAACTTCCAGCTGAAGGGCAGGAAGTATTTATTTATACATCTTTTATTGTGCGTGAAGATGCACATCTTATCTATGGTTTTACTACTCGTGAAGCGAAACTTTTATTTAGAGAATTACTTAAAGTAAATGGCGTAGGGCCCAAAATGGCTTTGGCGGTACTTTCTACCTTGACTCCAGCTGAATTTGTAGGGGCGGTGCAAAGAGGTGAAGCCGGTAGCTTAGTAAAGGTTCCTGGAGTAGGTAAGAAAACAGCAGAACGCATCGTGCTTGATCTTAAAGATAAGAGCACGGCTCTTGGGGCGTTACTTTCCGGTAAGGAAGAAGGAACTGATTTGGATCTTACTGGGGAATTGGCGGAAACAGTTAGTGCAGCTCGGAGCAATGAAGAAGAGCAGGCCATTGCAGCCTTAGTTGCTCTTGGTTATAAACCAAACATTGCTGAGAGTTTGATCGACAAGGTTAAAACTCCAGGAAGCACTGTTGAAGCATTGATAAGAGATGCGTTAAAAAGTCAGAAATAAGGCATGACTTAAGGCTTGGCTTTAATCGTTAAGGTTAATGGCAAAGATTGATATAGGTTAAAATGTTAGGTTGATTTAGGCAAATATTAGGTCGAAAAGGTTTAGATTTGGTTGGTAGGTTAAGATTTTGGAGTTGGAGTTATTAACGCATGATTGAAGCAGATAGATTAGTAAGCGGTGCTACTGAAAGCCGGGAAGAAGTAGCGGTTGACCGGGCTATGCGTCCACGTTTTTTGAAAGATTACGTGGGGCAAAAAGACACGGTTGAGCAGTTGCAAATTGCGATTACGGCTGCGAAAAAACGTGGTGAGCCACTTGATCATATTTTGATTTTTGGCCCGCCTGGACTTGGTAAAACCACGGTAGCTAATATCATTGCTAACGAAATGGGCGTAAATTTACGTTCAACTTCAGGGCCGGTTCTAGAAAAGAAAGCTGATTTAGCGGCGCTATTAACTAAGCTTGAGCCTCATGATGTGCTCTTTATAGATGAAATCCATCGTCTCAATCATGTGATTGAAGAATTTTTGTATCCAGCCATGGAAGATTACAAGATTGACATCATGCTAGGTGAAGGGCCATCAGCAAGTTCTATTAAGCTAGATTTACCTCCATTTACCTTAATCGGGGCCACGACTAAAGCAGGTTCCTTGACTTCGCCTTTGTTTGCTCGCTTTGGGTTAGTTGAACGTTTAAATTATTACAACGCAGAAGATTTAACTTCGATTGTAAAACGTAGTGCCTCCATGCTTAATCTAAGTCTTGATGATGACGCCGCCATGGAAATTGCGCGTCGTAGTCGCGGGACCCCACGTATTGCTAATCGCCTGTTACGTCGCGTTCGCGACTATGCGATGGTTTTTAATAACGATCATGTCTCTGGAGCGGTAGCGCATGATGCTATTGCTCGGTTAGGGGTGGATGATTCAGGCCTTGATAGACTAGATACATCTTATCTATTGGCAATTATTGATAAGTTTGATGGTGGTCCGGTTGGGGTCGATAATATCGCGGCTGCCATAGGTGAAGATCGAGATACCATAGAAGACGTTTTGGAGCCTTACTTGATTCAGCAAGGTTTTGTACAACGCACCCCAAGAGGGCGCATGGCGACGGATATGGCTTATTCATATTTTTCCCGTTCAATACCGGAAAGTGGTAAATAATTATGTCAAAAGAGTTTTGTTTTGCCGTACGAGTTTATTTTGAAGATACCGATGCTGGCGGAGTGGTGTACAATGCCAGCTATGTTAGGTTTTTAGAGAGAGCTCGTACTGAATATTTAAGAAGTTTTGGGATTTCACAACAGGACTTATTAGCTTCGCATATTGGTTTTGTGGTGGCTTCTTTACAAATGGATTTTAGAAAAGCTGCCCGACTCGATGAAGAACTTATTGTTAAATGTCGGATTGCAGAAGTAAAACGATCTTATGTGATTTTTGACCAAGAAATTACCAACAGTGATGGAAGTATTCAGTATATTAGAGCCTCCGTCAAGATTGCGTGTGTAGATCTGAGTGCGATGCGCCCTATACCGTTCCCAGAAAATTTTAAAGAGGTTTTTAAAAAGTGAACGCCGAAATTTCAATTACCCAATTGATTCTTGATGCTAGCCCTTTGGTGCAGTTTGTTATGGGGTTTTTGCTCCTCCTTAGTATTGTAAGTTGGACTGTAATTTTTCAACGTGGCAAGTATTTAAAGAACTGTCGCCAAAACGCTGATCGATTTGAAGATGAATTTTGGAAAAACACAGATTTAAATGAATTTTTCCAAGTATGTAGCCGTAAGCCAAAAGATGAGATTTCTGCGATGGAACGCATTTTTGTTGCTGGCTTTAGAGAATTTGCGAGTATGCACCGCAAGGGGGTAACTAACAAAGATACTCTCATGGATGGGACTTATAGAGCTATGAAAGTTTGCTGTGCTCGCGAATTAGAAGAATTAGAAAACCATTTGCCAACTTTAGCAACCATTGGCTCCATTAGTCCTTATATTGGTTTGTTTGGGACTGTTTGGGGGATTATGAGTGCCTTTATCGCTCTTTCTGCCGTAAAGAATGCTACTTTGGCGATGGTGGCTCCACCAATTGCAGAAGCGTTGATTGCAACCGCAATGGGCTTGGTGGCTGCAATTCCAGCGGTGCTTTTTTACAACCGTTATGTAACTAAGGTAGAAAAGTTGGAAAACCAATACCTTAATTTCATTGATGAATTTTCCACAATTCTTAACCGTAACACAGCTATTGCTGCTAACCATAAAGAAGTATAAATCTAGTAGTTGTTAGTTTATGCGGAAAGGTCTAAGTTTTAGTGTCTCGTTGAGGGACGTTAATTATAAATGGCTTCTGACCAATTGGTGATTATTAGCTAAAGGCGTGATTGGAATTAAGTAGGTAAAGCTTCAAGCTAAAAATGAATGGTAATGCTTACTTAGTTTTCAGCCTGTAAGTTACAAAGAGGAACAAATTAAATGAATAGGACCAGAGGTAAAAAAAGACCGATGGCGGAAATCAATGTAGTGCCATATATCGATGTCATGATGGTACTACTAGTAATATTTATTGCTACAGCGCCAGTGGTAATGCAAGGTGTTTCTGTCGATTTACCTCAAGCTGAATCTAAGGCCATGGATGAAAATCAAAAAGTTCCTTTTATTTGCACGGTAGATAAGGAAGGGCGTTACTTCACAGAATTTTCCGGAAGCCACCATCAAGTCGCAAATCTTGAGGAACTTACCCAAGAAGTGCAGGCACAATTAGCCCGTGAACCAAAGACTCCGATTGTTGTTCAAGGTGATGCTAGTGCGCGCTATGACAATGTTATTCAATTGATGAATGCCCTAAAAATGGCTGGCGTTGAAAATGTAGGTCTGGTGACTGAACCTGTAAGTAATAGCAAATAACTGTTCCCTAAAGTCGGTTTTTTCTAAATTGTGTTAGATTCAAAATTCAAGGCTATTTGATTATCTAAAAGTAGATTTATGGTAAGTGTCTTGCCCTAGCAAGAGACTTTATAAATAGGTTTAAAAGTGAAATTTGGTATTTTCCCAGCGGCATGTTTGGCTGTTTTATTACACATAGTCATCATTGTTGCTTTGCTTCTTAATATTGATTTAAGTAAACCAGAAAAACCTGAAGATTTGAATGCTGGGTTGATGCATGCTAATTGGATCGACCTTAATGCTATGCCTGGGGCCAAACCTGGTAAAAAAGCTCAATCAAATAAACGTCTAGAAGCACAAAGAAAAAAACAACAACTTGAAGAAGAGCAGCGTAAGGTTGAGATTGCTAAAGCGCAAGAAGAACAACGTCAAGCTGAAGCGGAAAATAGACGTAAGATTGAAATTGCCAAAGCGGAAGAAGCCAAAAAACAACAAGCTAAAGCCGAACAAAAAAAGCTTGAAGCTGAACGTCTTGAAGCAGAGCGCAAAATTGCTGCTGAAAAGAAAATTGCTTTAGAAAAGAAGAAGGCTGAAGAAAAGAAGAAGGCTGAAGAAAAGAAGAAGGCTGAAGAAAAGAAGAAGGCTGAAGAAAAGAAGAAAGCTGAAGAAAAGAAGAAGGCTGAAGCTGAAAGACAAAAAGTAGCTGAAGCAAAGAAGCAAGCGGCTGAAAAAGCGGCGGCTGAGGCTCGCCAAAAAGAAGCGTCGGCAGCTGAAGATGAATTATTTAGCGAATTAGGCGATGAAGGCCAAGGCGGAGGTGGTCCGTCTGGGGCAGGGGATGTGGCTATGAAGGAACGTGTACTGTACGGGACTATGATTAAACAACGTATAGAACAGTTTTGGCATATTGATGCATCCATGAAAGGACGCAAAGTCGTAGTATCTTTGCAGGTGGCTACTGATGGTACTATTTTGAGTCCGTCCTGTAAGGGTGATAAGCGAGTATGTAGTGAAGCTTTGCGGGCAGTTAAGGCGGTAGGCACGCTACCTAATCCTCCTGCTAGCATTTCACCAAATGAAAAAATTAATATTTCGATGACCCCACACCTATAGGAATAGCTGATTTTTCTATAGGACGTGAAAACAATATTATTTTCTGTGATGAATGAGTGATTTTTGGTGCATTTTTGGCTGAATGTTTTAAAATCGAAAGTGCATTATTTTAGTTGCTGATAACTTTTGATCGAAACCTCGGTGGAAGACAAATACATATAAAGCATTTCACCTAGCTCTATAGATAAATTGTCAGTGATTAGAGAATTCCGGTAAAAGTAGCTGGTGGTATTAACTGATGAATTTTTTACGTTTTATTGTACGAACTACGCTTTGTTTAGGCGTTTTAATGTCCGTGGCACATGCTGATTTAAACCTTGAAATAGTCGGAGGGATTAATAGCGGTCGCAGTATTGCAGTAGTTCCATTTGCAGGTCAAACTGAAAACGGGGCTGATTTAAGCTCGGTTGTGACCTCTGATCTTTCTCGTTCTGGTACTTTTGCTCCGGAAAGCACTGCGGCTTTTACAAGTAGAGCTTCAAGTGTAGCCGAGGTTCAAAAATCATCTTTTAGACCAAATGTTGAAGTGGCTGTTGTCGGGGCTGTTACTAAGTCCACAACTAGAGCAGGTTTTTATAAGGTAAATTATGATTTAGTTTCCTTAAGTGGAGACCCTAAAGCTCTTCTTAGTTTTAAAGCAGAAGTGCCAAAATCAAAACTAAGACAGTATGCTCACCATATAAGTGACCAAGTTTATGAAAAGCTCACTGGGGTAAAAGGGGCGTTTAGTACTCGTATTGCTTATGTTCGCACTCGTTTTGGCGCTAAGCATCCGTATGAACTTAATATCGCGGATTATGATGGGGCTAATGAAATTAAGCTTGTTAAATCAAGTCAGCCAATCATGAGTCCAACTTGGAGTGCTGATGGGAAAAGAATTGCTTACGTAAGTTTTGAAAATCGTAAAGCTGAAATTTTTGTGCATGATATCTATTCAAAGGCGAGAACTAAGTTAACTTCCTTTAAGGGGCTTAATGGGAACCCTGCCTTTAGTCCTGATGGTAGCAAAATTGCCATGGTTCTTTCCCGTGATGGTAACCCAGAAATTTACGTTCTGACCTTAGCATCTAAGAAACTTTTGCGCGTAACGACTAACCCGGCCATTGATACCGAACCTTCATGGAGTGCAGATGGCTCAAGTCTCTATTTTACTTCTGAACGCGCTGGCAGACCTCAAATCTACAAGATCAATTTAGCTAACGGCGCTTTATCGCGCGTAACTAGCAACCCGGTAAAGAACTTCTCTGCTAAGGCAATGCCAAATGGTAATGGTATCGTCATGGTAAATCAAAATGGTGGATTTAGAATTGTTCATGCAGATGCTAGCGGTAAGCTCTACCCATTAAGCGTGGGTCCTTTTGACGAAACACCGAGTGTAGCTCCTAATGGTACAATGGTAGTGTATAGTTCCCTTTACGGTGGGCGTAAACAATTGGCAATTGTTTCTGCTGATGGTCGTTTTAAAGCGCGTCTCCCTGGTGGCAGTGGGGATGTGTCTTTCCCTAGTTGGTCACCATATCTAATTAAATAAGAATTCTTCAATTTGTAAGGCGGTAATATTATGTTTAAAAAATTTTTACTTTCAGCATTTTTCGGGGCAACTTTAGTTTTAACTGGCTGTTCAACCAGTAATGATGGAGCTGCAGATTCAGCATTAGTGGAAGATCCAACTTCTGATAGCTCAATTTCAGGAATGGAAGATGGTGCGGTTATTGTAGGGGATAACTATCAGTCTGGTAATGATGGTTTAAACCTTACTGCCGAACAAAGAGCTAAGCTTGAAGCTTTAAAACAGGATTCTGTAATTCATTTCGGCTTCGATAGCGATGCTATTCCTAATAACTATGTATCTATGTTACAAGCACACGCTCAGTTCTTGCGTGATACTCCAAAGGTGACTGTAATTATAGAAGGTCATACCGACGAACGTGGGACCCCTGAATATAACGTAGCTTTAGGTGAACGTCGTGCCCGCTCTGTGGCTACTTACTTAATGAATTTGGGTGTTAGTGCAAGCCAGCTTTCAATTGTAAGCTACGGTAAGGAAAAGCCACTTGTAAATGGTCACGATGAAAGCGCTTATTCTAGAAACCGTCGTGCTGTAATTGCTTACTAATTCTAAATATTTGGTTTTAAAACAAAGCTCTGTTTTTTAGAATTTAAAACCGCTTTTAGATGTAAATGTTTTTAAATCGCAACTCACAAGGTTGCGATTTTGTTTTTCTGGAATTCACTAAAACAAGAGTAGGACTGATGTGTTATTATTAGTGAGGTTTTGGTGCTATAAGCAAAAATAGGTATAGTGGAAAATCAGAAATGAAGAAATTAGCCCTTTGTATAATTCTAAGTGGTCTTTGTATGACTAACTCATACGCTTCTGATAGCGACGATATAAATGCGCTTCGTCAGGAGCTTAACGCCCGCAATGCTGCCATGCTTGAGATGCAAAATACGATTAGCCGTCAAGACCAGACCATTCGTATGCTCCAAGGTAATCTGTCCGATATGGAAACACAGATTAGTACCTTAAATGAAAATCAAAAGGTGTTATATACAGAACTAGAGTCTTTAAAAAAGGCAAATGCTCAAGCTCCGGCGGCAGATGGTACGTCTTCTGTGGCTGCTTCAGCAATCTCTGTTCAAGCGGGCTCCACTACGGCCAAAGAACCTGAAAAGAAAGCAACTGCACAGACTAATGCAGTTATTACCAATGAAGCTAAGGCTTTATATGATGACGCATACCGTAAGATGGCAGCAGGGAATTTTAAAGAAGCTTCCGCAGGTTTTCAGGAGTTGATAACCAAGCATAGTGATTCGGCTTTAATTCCTAATGCCTATTATTGGATGGGGCAGATGAAGTATAAAGAAAAAAATTTTGCTAAGGCCAAAGAGAACTTCTTAATTGTTACGAAGTATAAAGATTCGCAAAAGCGGGCTGACTCTATTTATAAATTGGGCTTAATTTCTTTAGCCCAAAAGGATCCGGAGCGCGCCAAAAAGTTCTTTAAGCTTGTGGTACAGCAATATCCGCAAGATACTTCCGCAATGTTTGCCAAAAAAGAACTAGAAAAAATTAAGTAAAAGAGCCTTGTTTTAGGAATTTAGGTCTTAAGAATTGATTCGTTAAATGGCAAATTGCTTAAAATGTGCGCAAACAAAATCTTTTTTTAGAAAAAAAAACAGAGCTACCATGGAATTTGGTGCTCTGTTTTTGTTTTTATAAGCGGTAATTTTAAAAAAAGTGCGTCAAATATTGATTAAAAATGAGTGGGAAAAAACATCGATTTTAGTGAATTTTGTGGCAAAAATAGACAAAAATGCTTGATTTTGATGAAATAACAAACAATGTTAAAAATTTTAAAAAAAAGGCTTGCACAAAAAAATAAATACTGTATCATACGTCCTTGTTGAGACGATAGCTTTCACTAACTGGTTGGGTCGTTAGCTCAGTCGGTAGAGCAGCGGACTTTTAATCCGTTGGTCGACGGTTCGAATCCGTCACGACCCACCACTCTGCGATTGAAAGATTTAGGAGGTTGGTAGAAAAGTCTTAACAGGATTGAATGGGTCCTTAGCTCAGTTGGTAGAGCAGTTGACTCTTAATCAATTGGTCGACAGTTCGAGTCTGTCAGGACCCACCATTCAATCATCCCAGTGGTCGCTTAGCTCAGCTGGGAGAGCATCTCCCTTACAAGGAGGAGGTCATAGGTTCGATCCCTATAGCGACCACCACAAAAATTACTTCGGATACTCCGGTTATACCGAAGGCATGCTGCCAACTGGTCGCTTAGCTCAGCTGGGAGAGCATCTCCCTTACAAGGAGGAGGTCATAGGTTCGATCCCTATAGCGACCACCAGCTCGGCTGCATGAATCACCGGTACCACAGAGAATGGTCGCTTAGCTCAGCTGGGAGAGCATCTCCCTTACAAGGAGGAGGTCATAGGTTCGATCCCTATAGCGACCACCAATTCTCACCTTTTGAATGGGTCCTTAGCTCAGTTGGTAGAGCAGTTGACTCTTAATCAATTGGTCGACAGTTCGAGTCTGTCAGGACCCACCATTCAATCTTCTTTTATTTCCCATTATATTCTTATCAATTCATCTTCTAACTTTTTAATATTTTTGTTTTATTTCTTCTTCGGCTGCGCCTTTGTAGTTGTTGTACTCCATTTTTGTTTAAGCGCCTCTTGTTCAATTTCATACCATATTTGGTCGAGGTTGGGTTGATTCATTCGGGGGACGTTAAAGTTAAGCTTTAGGGATTGCTTAGGCAGGCTAGAGCCCTTGTGAGTAGGTGTGTCGACTTAATGAGGTGGATTAGATTTGGGTGAAATGAGTACTTAACCTTTATTTAAAAGCTTATTCCTTAACCATTGCTTAAATTTAGAACAATTGAAAAAAATTATTGCACATTAAAAACTAGGTTTGTATAATGCGCTTGTTGTCATAAGACGACATGGTGCGGGTCCTTAGCTCAGTTGGTAGAGCAGTTGACTCTTAATCAATTGGTCGACAGTTCGAGTCTGTCAGGACCCACCATTTCAAGGTTTCCTTCCTTATTTAAATTCTCTTTTATTTTCCTCTAGTTTTATCAATATCACTATTTAAGCTTTTAATCTTTAGTTCTATTGTTTTTGATTTTTGGTTTTTATAAATCTTCTATATAATTGCCGTGTTTATGGTTTGTTTAGAAGTACTCGTGCCTATTAAGCGCTTTTTAATAAAATTAGCTTTAAGTAGGTTCAAGCTTTAAATATCTCTATTTGGGGTGCATGTTTTAAAGTATCAATTTTGCATTGGTTTTAGGATTAAATTATGGCAGTTATTCTTGGAGTAGACCCAGGCTCACGCGTAACCGGGTATGGGGTAATTAAAAGTGTAGGCGGAAAAATTACCTACCTTGGCTCTGGCTGCATAAGAACTAGCGGTGATACTTTAGCCCCAAAACTTGGGCAAATTTTTGATGGAATTGAAGAAATTATCACCCAATACCAACCTGACTATATGGGGATTGAAGAAGTCTTTCTGTCTAAAAACGCCATGAGTGCGCTAAAGTTAGGGCAAGCTCGTGGGGCTGCGATTGTCGCGGGGGTCAAAATGGGTGTGCCGGTATATGAATATAGCGCCCGTCAAATAAAGCAAGCAGTGGTGGGCTATGGGAATGCAGAAAAACACCAAATCCAAAGTATGGTAGTTTCGATTTTAAAGCTAAACAAATCTCCTCAGGCGGACGCGGCAGATGCTTTAGCTTGTGCTATTTGTCATTCTTATACTTTATCTTCCCTGATTGGGATGAACATCGGGGGCTTAAAGGTAAAAACTACCGGTACAGCCCGCGGTCGACTTTATTAAATGTAGCTTTTCAATTAAGGTTTTTTCATTTAAATTTGTTGCTAATTTGCGCTAAAATCTTTAGAATATGCAGACTAACAAGCAATGCTTTAGAATTTGGATGCCCTTTTGGCATCGTTTCGGGTCCAATTAACCTTACAGTATGTAAGAATGTTAAAAGGATGGTTAGCAATTTTTTCGTAAGGAAAACTCATCGCAGTTGCGATAAATGGTACCCATGCTGAATTAGTGATCGGCATCGGGTGAATTTAAACTCTTTTAAGGAGACTAACATGTCACTAACTAAAGAACAGAAGCAAGAAATCGTTGCTCAGTACGCACGTTCAAAAGATGATACTGGCTCACCAGAAGTTCAGATCGCTATTCTTACCGCTCAGATCAACGAACTCCAGGGTCACTTTGAAGTTCACAAGAAGGACTTCCACAGCCGTCGCGGTCTTCTCCGTATGGTTTCTGAACGTCGTAAGCTTCTTGACTACCTCAAGGGTAAGAGCGAAGAACGTTACAACGACCTCCGTGTAAAGCTTCAGATTCGTCGCTAGTTTTAAGTCTTGGTGCAGGTTACTTGCACCAGATTTGTAAAAGGGAAGAACATGCGAGTCTTCCCTTTTTCTTTAGTGTAATTGCCTTTTTCATATTATTCTTTCCTGTTCATTTCTGTTTCGTTCCATTCCGTTGTGTTTTTTTTTGGGGCTTTTGTCTCATTTCTGCTCTTTTATTGTTCTCGCCTGCATGTTTCTTTATATTTCATTTTTTTTACGGAAAAAACTAGCCAAAAACTAAAAATATTTTTTTTAAGAACTTACTAAGTTTAAAAAAATTGCGATGAATAGCCACATATGTAAGTGTGTTACTGCTTTTTTATTGATAGAACATCGCTCTACATTTATACTGTATCGCAAATTTTCAGACTGTATATTTTTGAAAGGTAATTAAGAGTGAAACCTATAGTAAAGACATTCAAGTACGGTAGACATACCGTTACTTTGGAAACTGGTGCCATGGGCCGTCAAGCTGACGCTGCAGTTATGGCTAGTATGGATGATACTTCTGTATTTGTAACCGTTTGTGGGGTTAAGGAAGCAGCAGGGGAAGATCGTGACTTCTTTCCTCTTACAGTAGATTACCAGGAACGCTCTTATGCTGCTGGTCGTATCCCTGGTGGTTACTTCAAGCGTGAAGGTCGCCCTTCTGAAGGTGAAACCTTAATTGCACGTCTTATCGACCGTCCAATTCGTCCATTGTTCCCGGCAGGTTTTACTAATGATGTTCAGGTAATTGTAACTGTAGTTTCTGCTAACCCAGAAATTCCAACTGATATCATTTCTCTTATCGGTACTAGTGCGGCTCTTTCTATTTCCGGAATTCCATTTAATGGCCCAATCGGCGCAGCTCGCGTAGGTTATATCGATGGTAAGTACGTACTTAACCCTCTTAACTCAGAACTCCCATCTTCAAAGCTTGATCTCGTAGTTTCAGGTACTGATAAGGCTGTATTGATGGTTGAATCTGAAGCGAAGATTCTCCCAGAAGACACTATGCTCGGCGCTGTAATGTACGGCTACGAACAACAGCAAGTTGCGATTGAAAACATCAAAGAATTTGCGCGTGAAGTTAACAAGACTCCATGGAATTGGACTGCACCAGTTGTTGATACCGAACTTGAAGCTCGTGTTAAAGAACTTGCTGCTGACAAGTTAGGTGAAGCATATAGAATCACTGATAAGCTTGCAAGACAAGATAGCGTAGCTGCCACTAAGGATGCTACTTTGACTGCTCTTCGTGCTGAATATGCAGAAAAGGGGCAGGAACTCAATGAACTCAGAGCGGCTGAATATTTCCACGCTTTGGAAAAGCAGATCGTTCGTACTCGCGTTTTAAATGGCGAACCTCGTATCGATGGCCGTAACACCAAGATGGTACGTCCACTTACCATTGGTACTGGTTTATTGCCACGCGTTCACGGTAGTGCTTTGTTCACTCGTGGTGAAACTCAGGCTATGGTTACTTGTACTTTAGCTTCGGAACGTGATGCTCAGATTATTGATGAACTTTGTGGCGAACGTACTGAACGTTTCCTATTACATTACAATTTCCCTCCATACTGTGTAGGTGAAATTGGTCGTATCGGTTCACCAAAGCGTCGTGAACTCGGTCACGGTCGTTTAGCTAAGCGCGGTGTTAGTGCGGTGCTTCCTTCAAAAGAAGAATTCCCATACACCATCCGTGTAGTATCTGAAATCACTGAATCAAATGGTTCAAGCTCAATGGCTTCTGTATGTGGTTCTTCATTAGCACTTTTTGATGCTGGTGTACCTTGCAAGGCTGCGGTAGCTGGTATTGCTATGGGCTTAGTGAAGGAAGGCGACAAGTATCAAGTTCTTACTGATATCTTAGGTGATGAAGACCACTTAGGTGATATGGACTTTAAGGTTGCTGGTACTACTGAAGGTGTTACTGCTTTGCAGATGGATATCAAGATTGATGGTATTACCCGTGAAATCATGCAGGTTGCATTGAAGCAAGCTCACGAAGCTCGTCTCCATATTCTTTCTGTAATGAACAAGGCTTTACCTGAACCAAGAAAAGAAGTTTCTCAGTTTGCTCCACGCATTCATACCATGAAGATTCCAGCTGAAAAGATAAAGGAAGTAATTGGTAAGGGTGGTTCAGTAATTCGTTCAATTACTGAAGAAACTGGCACTGTAATCGATTTGAGCGATGATGGTACTGTTAAAATTGCAGCGACCGATGGCAAGAAGGCAGAAGCTGCTATTGCACGCATCAACGGGATTATTGCTGAAGCTGAAATCGGCCAGGTTTATCACGGTAAAGTTACTAAGATTACCGACTTTGGGGCTTTTGTGAACATTCTTCCTAACAAGGATGGCTTAGTACATATTTCTCAGATCGCTCATGAACGTGTAAATGACATTAACGAATACCTCACTGTAGGTCAGGAAGTTGACGTTAAGGTTCTTGATATCGATAAGCAGAACAAAATCAAGCTTTCAATGAAGGCTTTAGTTGAAGCTCCTGAAGCTCCTGCTGAAGGTGAACAAAATGCTGAAGCTCCTGCTAGTGTTGAAGCTCAAGAAGCTCCATGCGCTTGCGCAGAAGAAGCACCTGTAGCAGAAGAAGCACCTGTAGCAGAAGAAGCTCCTGTAGCAGAAGAAGCACCTGTAGCAGAAGAAGCTCCTGTGGCAGAAGAAGCTCCTGCTGAAGCTCCATGTGCTTGTGCAGCAGAAGAAAATGCAGCTAGTGAAGAAAACAAAGCTAAAGCTGAATAATAACTTTTAGTTATAAATAAATTAAACAGGCCTCGAAATATTTTGGGGCCTGTTTTTTATGCTTGTTGGGAAGCACAAGGTAAAAAAACGGCAATTATTTAAAATTGCCGTTTTTAAAACTTATCTTTTTAGCTTCTTAGCTTAATCTTTGTTTGGAGATTCCTTGATCCAATTTTTGGCCATGGTTATGACATCTTCAAAGGTTCGGGCCCCACCAGTAAACCCAGCTTTGTGCACAAAGGTGGCTGTCGAGATCCCGGCAAGTTTATTGAGGTCTTCGAATTCACGCCCACGCCAACTTACAGGAGCTGAGCATCTGTTTTCAAAACGGGCAGATTCAGAACCTGGTAGGGATTGAATACGCCAACCACGACCATTGTGGTCTGGATATACAGCTAAAAGACAATTGGTGAATTTATCCCAATTGTTAAGTACGGTTTCAAACCATGGTAATTTTTCAGACATTAATAGAATTTCGCTACCATCGTATGCTTGTAATACTTTAGCTTCGTCTCTGCTGTTTTTAAGAATGTTAATAAAAATGCGGTTAAACAAAGTCTTAAAACACTCTAAAGTGTTTAAAAAGTTGAGCATTTGTTCTTCATCAGTGCCATCTGGAGCATTTTGCAAAGCAATCAAAGCCGGAATAATTGGAGCTTTCATAAAGAAGCCATTCATCCAATCGTAAACTTGTTTACTTTGAGCGTCTTGAGGGGCAGCGTGTTCTAAAGTGTAAGTGTCAAGTTGGCCATTATCAGTTAAATCAATAAACTGCATGAACTTATTATCGATAACAGTCCAAGCGCGACTGATAGCTTCATTATCTACATCGGCCAATTCAGGGATTGAATTGGTGTATTTAAAGAGTAGTTGGCGCCCGTAGAATTCCCAAATTAAACCAGCAGTAGCGTACTTTATACCGTTAGCACGAGTTTTGGTGAATTCTTTTGGGTGGTGGTCAAAGTGTTTTTTAAGATCGAATTTACCTGAAACATCAATGACGATATCAGCACGTTCAAGTTCTTCTGGGTCGCGAGAACGGATCACTCTGAAATCATCATGGAGTAATGATAGGATGACGCAAGCTGTAAGCTCATCCGCATGAAAAGATCCATTGTGTGTAGCAACAAGCATGTTCATTTCCTTCTTGTGCAGATTTGAAAATATTTAACTCATTTATTCTAACTATAATAGAAGTTTGGTGGGAAAATTATTGTGAAAAATGTTGGATTATCCCAAGCAAATTCTTTAAGGGGCATGGTTTGATGAATTGGGGAGCAAAGTTTCGGAAACGAAACTTTGTTTTGAACTATGAAGTGAGTTTGAGTTTAGCTAAAGCTAAGGCTTCGATAAACGATATCTTAAGCGTTCAAAGTCTAATGAGTAGTGGTTGAAGTATGGATAGTGATTTGTATCACGTTTAAGGTATGATAAAATGATTTTTTATAAATTTTTTGTGTTGTGAAATTAAGTGTTTCATAACTTGGTTTGGTAATGATTGGAGAACGGCCCGTGGAACAGAACCAGGCTCAAGTAAATAACCACGAAATTATTTTAGCTCCGATGGAAGGCGTACTTGATTACCCTCTTCGTCAGGTAATTACCGCTCTTAATCGTTATGATTATTGTGTTAGTGAGTTCATTAGAGTATCGGATGTAGTTTTTCCGGCGCGAATTTTCTATCAAGAAGTACCAGAATTAAAAACAGGTGGTTGTACTCAAAGTGGGACCCCGGTGTGGGTGCAATTGCTTGGGGCTGACCCAAAACTTATGGCTGAAAACGCCGTAATGGCGGTTAAGTGTGGAGCTTTAGGGATCGATTTGAATTTTGGGTGCCCATCTAAGTTTGTGCACCGTTCAAATGGCGGGGCCGCGGTTTTAAAATATCCTAAGCTTTTAGGAGAAATAGTGCAGGCTGTGCGTGATGCTATTCCAAGCGAAATTCCTGTAAGTGCCAAAATTCGCTTAGGGTGGGATGACAGTGCTGAAGCACCAGAAATTTTTAGTCGCTGCTTAGAAGGTGGCGCGAATAAGGTGATTATTCATGCGCGAACAAAGGCAGACGGGTATCGCCCTGGCACTATAAAGTGGGAAGCCATTGCACCTTTAGCGGCCTCAACTACCATCCCGGTCGTAGCTAATGGTGATATTGTTGATGGAGCTTCCGCAGACGCTTGTCGCAAGATAAGTGGTTGTGGCAGTATTATGCTTGGACGTTTTGCGATTGCTATTCCAAACCTTGAACGATTAATTCGAGTGCAAGAAGCAAAAATGGCTCCTGCTGACGTGTTAAAGCACGTGCTTGAATTTGTTGATTTTATCGGGGTGTGGGCTAACTCTCACTACCAAAAAGCTCGAGCTAAGCAGTTTATGGGCTATATTAGAATGGCCTATCCCGAACTTACAGGCACCTTTAGAGCGATGTGTCGCTCGGAAGATGTAGCTGAAATCATTTCAGTTTTAAGTAAGGCGCAAGCAGATTTTGCTCAAGGCCGGGAACCTGTTTTTGTGGCTTCGCCCCCTAAAACCCCAAGTGCGTCACCAGAAAATTAAATCAAGATTCTGACTGCTCCCACGGGCAAGCCTGTGGGGTTCTGATTGAAGTGTAGCTTGTATTCGTACACCATTTTCAGGCTTTGGAGTTACAAGATGTAAATCTGTTTGAATCAGAACTTTTTTTACCAAAGAGTCCTACGACCACATTAGCGGTAAATTTCTGTCTTACGGCAAGGAAGTACAGTCAATCTTCCTAACGTTTAGATTATTTATTGTTCCATGCTAATGTCAAGTAGTAGAAATATAGTTTTTCATAGAAAAAGCGACTTTCATCCTACATGCAAGCGTGTGGGTTTTACGCTGCAATTTATCTAAAATCTCCAAGAAGACTCCTTCCTCTTTAGGTGGGAGATGAATTGTTTTTTT
>UQCV01000031.1 GCA_900539665.1 uncultured Succinivibrionaceae bacterium
AAAAAAAACAATTCATCTCCCACCTAAAGAGGAAGGAGTCTTCTTGGAGATTTTAGATAAACTGAATTTATTCTACTCAAATCATTAGATCTAGCTGTGATTTTTGAAGGTATATGCATTCATAATAAGTCGCAAACCTTAAAATACCGTACAATATAAAGAATAGTACTAAACACAAAGTAAAGGAGAAAAAGTATGCAAGACGCCTCCTACTATAGCCAATATCTTGGCTTCCCTACTTCAGATGTTGAAGCCTTAACTACATATATTGACCGCCTTGCTAAACCTCAAGGTGCTTTAGGCCAACTTGAAGATGTAGCTTTAACTTTGGGGTTAATTTTTAAAAAGAATGCCACTAGCCCTAAAATTGAATTACATCCACACGTCCTCGTGTTTGCTGCCGATCACGGTATTAATATTAAGCATCAAACTAGTAGCGTCCCTAGTGAACTGACCACTGCATTAATAAACAATGGGCTCAATCATGGAGCGGGCATAACTTCAATTGCGCAAGCTTTTAACATTGGAGTTACCTTTATCAACGCTGGCGTACTAGTCCCAAAATTTACAGGTCCAGTAGTCGATCGTTCCATTCGTCAGGCCACCTCTGATTTTTCTAGCAAGGAGGCGATGACATTAACTGAAGTCGACCAAGCCCTAGCCCAAGGCGCTAAGGCTGTGCATGAAGACTGTCCACCAAACACAAACGTCCTCATCTTAGGCGAAATCGGCATTGGTAATACAGCTTCCGCCTCTGCGATTATGTCTAAAATCACCGGCCTTTCAGCTGAGCTTTCTACTGGCCGTGGTTCAGGAATCGACGATGCTCGACTAGAGCTCAAAAAGAAACTCATTAAAAAAGCCTTGGCTCGCCATGAGGAAAATCTAACCGCCAAAGAAATTCTCGCGGCCTTTGGGGGCTTTGAAATTGCTCAAATGTGTGGTGCGATGATTGAAGCTGCCCACTTAGGTTGGGCCGTCTTAATCGATGGCTTTATGGTTACCGCCGCTGCTATGTTAGCCTGTAAGCTAGATGCGTCCGTAAGAGCACATTTACTTTTTGCCCATGAAAGCAACGAAGGAGCTCACCGTTTAATGCTTGAATATTTAAAAGGCACTCCTCTTCTTCACTTGGGGCTTCGTTTAGGCGAAGGTACCGGGGCAGCACTCGCTTACCCTCTACTTAAGGCCGCAGTGGGTGTATTAAACGATATGGCACATTTTGATGAGCATGGTAACCTTGTTAAAAACTGAACTTAATCTCTTGGGGTTAGCACTTGGATTTTTTACCCGTCTGCCGTTACCCCAAAATCTAAATTACTCTCCCGAGCTACTCAACCACTCCACACGTTACTATGGAGTGGTTGGTGGCTTAATCGGCCTGTTGTTAATTCCTATATTTTGGGCCACTCATACCCTGTTCCCGTTACCTCTAGCGGTACTTCTTACCATCACAGCCTCGCTCATTATCACGGGGGCTTTTCATGAGGACGGACTTGCTGATATGACCGACGGTTTTGGTGGAGGCTACACTCCCGAACGTAAGCTTGAAATCATGAAAGACTCAAGACAAGGTACTTTTGGGGTATGTGCCATCGTCCTCACCTTGAGTTTTTACTACGTGGCACTTGCTACTTTTAGTAATTTAAGTTTTATGGCTTTAAGCGTGGCTCTCCTTAGTGGCCATAGTCTTTCCCGCATTATGGCCGGAACTTTAGTGGCAGATTTACCGTATTTACGCACCCTTGATTCAAGAGCCAAAGCAAAACCTCTGTCTACCGGTTTAAGAAGGCGCGATCTTGTGTGGCTACTCCTAAGCGCCATCCCATTTTTAGCATTACTAAGTTGGCCCTGCGCTTTAGGCCTTATACCTCTTTTAGTTGTCATTCACTTGTTATACCGCCAATACCTTTTGAGTCAGTTTGGAGGCTATACAGGAGACTGTTTAGGGGGCGCTCAAGTTATCACCATGATTTCAATTTGGTTATACCAAATCATGTGGTTAAAGCTTGATCTAACCATCATTGCTCCTTGGTTAAGCCAACTCTTTTAATTCACTTTTTCTACGTCGAGCCTAAACATGAGTTGTCATTACAAAACCTTTTCCCTTACCTTAGTGCGACATGCCGCGGTCAACGGCCCACACGCTCTTTATGGTAGCCAATGTGATATCGCGTGTCTGCCTGAGCAATTGCAACTCTTAGAACCGCTTTCGTTACATGACGCCGCCAAATTTACCCAAGTTTACGTTTCACCTCTTTTGCGCACGCGCGAAACTTGTGAGCGTCTGTTTTTAAACGCCCCTATTCAGCCTGTAATTGAACCTCTCATCCAAGAATTTAATTTTGGAGTCCTTGATGGCAAACCTTTTTCAAGCTATAGCCCTCACGACAATCAAATGCTCGAAGCTTTTAATACGGACTCCGTGAATTTTCCGCTACCCCAAGGGGAAACTGTCACTGCTTTTGCTAAGCGCATTAAAAACTTTCTCCTTGAGCTAATGCTTAAGGCTCAAGATAACGACCACCTCCTTCTCATCACCCATGGGGGAGTTATCGCCCAAACGTTAAGCCTGATACTTAACCTACCTTTAGCTCAACTCCTCATTACAATGCCAGCCGCTTACACGAAAGCAACTCGCATTAAACTATCAATTCCAAGCGAGGCTAATTTAGCTTCTCTAACTCAGCCTCAAGGCTTTTTTGGGCAAGTCGCCAATTTTAATGTTAGTCTCAAAGAATTAAATTGAAGCAAAAAAAAACAGGTCAGAAATTTATTTCTGACCTGTTTTTCAGACCTTATTTAAGCGCTATGGCGCTTTTTAGGAGCTTTAAAATTTTGAATTAATATTCTTCTGCGTATTTCTTAACGATAGCGAGCACATTCATCGCTAAACCGCGACGGGCATTATCCATTACCGCCATAAATGAATAGGTCCGGTTTAGTCCTGACGCGCCATGAACTCTTGAAATAAAGATGTTATCTTCATTGGTACCGTGTGAAGCTGGAGTTATTTCTTCACCATCAGCGTTTTCAATAAACACACAATCTGCTAGAAGTTCCTTAACCTCAGCCAAAGTAAGGTCTTGCTTAGCCGTAAACGAAATCACCGCGGTATGGCCATAAAACACTGGCACTAAAACGCAATTTAACATGATGCGAGAAGCAGCTTTTGAGCCTAAGGCAAGTTCTAATTGCTTTTGCACTTCATGTTCATGGGTGGTAATCCCTAAATCGTCTTCATCCCCAAGGGCGGTGTGGATATTAAAGGCCATTTGGTTAGCAAAAAGTCGAGGTTCTACCGGGCGCATATTGAGTAAAGCGATAGTTTCACGAGCAAGTTCCCCCGCCCCATCCGCGCCTAGACCTGAAACAGATTCCATCAAAGTAACTTCAGCATGTTCCAAACCAAAGTGGCTATCTAAAGGCTTTAACAACAGCGCTAACATAGTCGCTGCTGAATTCATAGGCACTACATATCTATCAGCTAACATCTGGTCTAAAGAGGTGGTGCTACCATCTAAAAAGATGTTTTCCGGTTTTGGATCTTCGCAACCGGCATCAATAACCAAACACCCAGCTTCCTGTGCTTCTTTAACTAGTTTACGTGAATCATTGTCATCGCTAAATGAAATAAAAACATTAGCACTTTCGAAATCATAAACATCAGGGCTTACAATACCAAAGTTACGGTCCATGATATTGACTGCATCATATTCTCCCGCCCCATAAGCTAATGGACAAACGTCAGTGCAATTAATATCACTATCATTCAACGCTTCAAAAAAAGCCTTACCAGCATTGGTGCCGTATCCATAAACCGCTAATTTTAGTTCTGACATCTATTTTTCCTCATTACATTTTGCACAATATTGATACTGCCCTATATTGATATTTAAACGACAGAAAAACCTAAAGCTTTTAAAAGCTCTGCCTCTGCTTTCGTTTGCGCTCCAGTTACTTTTAGACTCCAAAGTTCACGTCGTTCTTTATAATTCTTGCGTAAAGCATCAAAGCCTTGGCCATCCTTAAACCCAAGTCTAAAAGCCGCATCATCTCGGCGTACGTCAAACACGAGATGGACTAAGCGTCTAATAAGATCTAAAGAAAGAGGCTCTGTTAAATGCACTTCAGTTATATCTGCAGCTTTTAATAAAGACGCAAATTCAACCGGTTGAGCGGTGCACATTTGGGCTAATTTTTCATAAAGCATGTAAGTACCACGACATTTGCCCTCAAAAGCGTATCCCGCAATATGTGGCGTCGCAATATCTGCGTATCTTATAAGCTCTTGGCAATTAATAGTCGGTTCCCCTTCCCATACATCTTTGATTAAGTGTAACTCTGGGTTACGCTTTAAGGCCTCTAAAAGCGCAAAGTCATCAATAACTTCACCACGACTAGCATTAATGATAAAACGAGGTTTAAAAGCGGGATCGCTTAAAAGCTTATCATCAAGCATATGGTAAGTCGCATAAGGCCCAGTACGTTCTAAAGGCACATGAAAAGTAACCACATCTGCATTTAAGGCTTCAGCATAAGAAACGTAAGAAGCACAACGTTTTGGATCTTGGGCTTGCTTTAGCGGGTCACAAATTTTTAGCGTAAAGCCTAACGCCTGTGCTCTTTTTATAACTTCGCTCCCGGTGCATCCAGCGCCAATCACGCTCAAAGAGAGTTCCTTAGGATTTAAGTTATATTTTTCACACCAAAACAATAACGAAGACAGAACGTATTCCCCAACACTTGCTGCATTACACCCTTGAGCGTTGGTAAATGCGATCCCTTTAGCCGCTAAAAGCTTAGTATCGACGTGATCAAAACCCGCTGTCGCCGTCCCCACAAAACGGAGTTTTTGGGCTTTGGCTAGTAAATCGGCATTAACCTTAGTAATCGAGCGGACCATTAAGACGTCAACGTCAATAAGATCATCAGCTGTAATCTTACGACCATGCTTTAAAGTTACTTCCCCAAATTGAGAAAATAACGCTTGTGCCAAGGGCATATTCTCATCGGCTAAAATTTTCATGATTAATCCTAAAAAGCCGGCACGCCGGCTTAACATGTTAAGAATTAAGAAGTTGGCCTTGGACCACTCTATCTGTCGCTATCTACCTTTAGTAATAGTAAGCACTCCTTGACCATTAACTACTGCGTGTTAGCCACGAAGTCTTCAATTAAAAGCTCTAAAGATTGCTCGGTTGCCACCTGTTGTGCTGGTTCTTTTTTAGTATTAGCCTAGGCTTTAGAGACAGTTTTGGTTTTTGGGGTAGTTTTCTTGGTGGTAGCTTTAGGAGTTTTAAGCTTCACTTCAGAATCTAACGCCTTTCCTGCTGCATCAACGAGAGGCGCAGTATATGAAGGTTTAGGTTCATTTACCCCAAAGAGAATCTTAGCCACTTCAGGATAATTATCCACATAATAGAAGTTAACCCCAGCCTTAATTTCAGCTGGCATGTTATCAACATTGCTCTTATTAAAGCGAGGCACAATGAGATTGTTGATCCCCATGCGACGCGCCCCCATAACTTTTTCTTCAAGCCCACCAATCGCTAGTACTCGACCAGTTAATGAAATTTCCCCAGTCATAGCAAAGCCTTGGCGTGGAGCCTTACGAGAAACCATTGATAAGAGGGCACTAGCTATGGTAATACCAGCACTTGGGCCATCTTTTTCTACCGCCCCTTCAGGCACATGCACATGCACTAAAGCTTCATCTAAAACCTTAGGCTCATTCGCAAAAGTATCTGGAGCTAAGTCTTTTAAAGTGGCTCTAATATAACTAAAAGCAATCTCTACTGATTCTTTCATGACCTTGCCAAGATTACCAGTTACTTGTACGCCCCCACTTTTTGCGGTCCGACTAATAATTTCCGCTTCAATTGGTAAGGCACAGCCCCCCACAGAGTTCCAGGCGAGCCCCGTAGCAATCCCAATACCTTGTAACAAGAATTCATTATCAAATGGAGCAACCCCAAGATACTTAACTAAATCCTGTTCCTTAATGGTTACAGACTTTAGACTATCATCAGTCATAAGCTTAACTACGCATTTACGCACAATACGCTTTAAATGACGCTCTAAATTACGTACCCCAGCTTCACGGGCATAACCTTCAATAATACGACGAATAACCGCATCACCAAGTTTAACCTGACGAGTGCTAATACCAGATTCTTTTACAATTTTTGGTAAAAGATACTTTTTAGCAATTCTGAATTTCTCATCAGTTAAATAGCCATTTAATTGAATTACTTCCATACGGTCACGTAAAGGTGCCGGAATGGTTTCCATGGAGTTAGCCGTACAAATGAAGAAACACCCTGACAAATCTAACGGCACGTCAAGATAATGGTCGGTAAAACTGTTGTTTTGTTCCGGATCTAAAACTTCAAGCAAAGCTGCAGCCGGATCCCCACTAGCACTAGTTTTAAGCTTATCTACTTCGTCAAGCATAATGACCGGATTCATGGCCTTAGAGGTACGTAGAGCCTGAACCAATTTACCAGCATAAGCCCCGATATAAGTACGACGGTGCCCACGAATTTCAGATTCATCAGAAACCCCACCTAAACTTACTCTAAAGAACGGACGCTTAAGAGCTCGAGCAACTGAACGCCCAATAGAAGTCTTACCAACCCCTGGAGGGCCAACAAAGAGCAAACCAGTACCGCGCTTAGATTCGTCTGTGTTTTTATTAAATACACTAACGGCTAAGGATTCAACGATACATTCCTTAACTTCTTTTAAGCCTTCATGATCGGTTTCTAAAACCTTTTTAGCTTCTTTGATTTCCGCACCTTCACCGGCATAAACTCCCCAAGGTACAGTAGTCAAGCATTCAAGATAATCACGAGCTACCCCATATTCAGCACTTGAAACATCGATGTTCTGCATACGGTTGATTTCGTTTTTAAATCTTTCTGCTACTTCTTTTGGTGGATTAAGCTTGTCCATGCGAGCTTTTAATTTTTCCACATCAGAAGAAGAATCAGCATTTTCCCCAAGACCTAATTCGTTCTTAATTTCTTTTAGCTGTTCACGCAAAATAGCTTCACGCTGTTTTTCGTTAATATTTTGCCCAACTTTTTCCTTAATCTGACTTTGAATACGGGCCACATTAAGCTCGTTATTCACAGCTTGCAAACACAGTTCCAAGCGAGGCAATAAATCGACGGTCTTTAAGATATCGTATAATTCTTCAAAGCTACTATTTGTTATCGCTGCAGCGCAATCAGCTAACAGCGAAGGATTATTCGGATCGAACCGCCCTACGTATTGCTTAAGCTCTTCAAAATAAATTGGGTTGCAGCCAACTAATTCTTTCAAAGCATGAATTATAGCCATGGATAAAGCACGTACTTCTAAGCCTTCTTTGGTATTAGGCTCAGGTACTACAGCTTCTAAATAATGCGCCTTGCATGTAATCCCAACCTTGCTTTTATTTTCAGGTTCTAGCTTTACACGCCCAAGAGCTTGCACGACGAATTGAATATCTTCACCGTCACGGCACTGAATAATACGGCCCACGGTCATAACTCGAGCAAAATCTTCAATATTAATCTCAGGGTCTTCACGATCCATTGGCATCGAGAAGATGGCTAACATCTTGTCTGGAGTGTTAAGAACCGCATGGATCATTTGACGCCAACGAGGGGCAACCTGAAGAGGCATAATCTGACTTGGCAATAAAGGGCGACCAAATACAGGAAGCACCATTAACTTATCCGGCCAATCTTTAGCGTTGAATTCTGCAAATAAGTCACGTTCTTCTTCAACTAGATCTTCGTTGTTCAAAAACTCAAAGGCACTTTCTGCCACCAGATGTTCGTCACTTGGAATAGAGTTTTCGGCAGTCCCTTCAGCGCCTTTTTCAGCTTTAGCCTTAGTAGTTTTAGCTTTGGCACGGGTTCTTGTTTTAGCCTTTGGCTTAGCCTTACTATTAGCTTTAGTAGTTTCTTCCGCTTCGTTGCTAGAATCTTCTTTAGCTTCATTTACCTTAGAAGCTATATTTTCAGTAGTTTCTGTAGCATTAGGTGAGGTCAAATTAGTAGCTGTCACTTCATTTTGGTTTGAAGCTTCTTTGTCATTAGCAGCTTCAAACGCTGGGCCATGAGCTAAATCTTTGCCCTCAGCAACCCATTTTTCCACCGCAGCTCTAAGGTTTTTACTCATAATGCTCAAGGCATAAAGCGCAGCTTGTTTATTATCACCTGCTTTAAGTAACATTCTCACTAAAATGTTACCCATTGAGCCCCAACCTAAATCAGCTTGTTCAGGATTGCTGGCGGGAGCGTTTGTACTATTATTTTCAGGTTCTTTAACCTGCTCATTTTGTTTCGCTTCGTCTAAAATATTATTATCTTTATCTTTATTTGATTCAGCCATAATCAACAATCCAAAAATATGTCGCCACTGCAACACTAAATATCTAGGTTAACTAGTACCAAACACCGTCAACCTTAACGTATTTTGCTATGAACTAGCAGTAATAATTTGTATTTTCTTTTATTTATTCCCACATGCACTAATTAAGAAAAAATGTGTAAAAACATCCTTAAAAGAAATACTTAATCCTGAAGAATAATGATGTAGCTTAATTAAATGCTCCACTGACAAAAACAAGATTATTCAAAATTATACAGGCTTTACATTACATAGGGATTTAGGAGCAAAATTTCAAGAGAAAAACTGATAATAGTTAGATTTCTTTTATTTGCATTTCATGCTTTAAGTACCAACTCTTCGCTCCACTTAGTTAAGACCAATAAACCAAACCAAGCATTCATTATTATGACACAAATTACTCAGACAACATGTGCCTTAAACAAGAAAAATTGGCACCAAATTCTATTTTTCGGCCTTTGACGGCCTAAGGTCTATGAGAGACCACCTTATTACAAAATTTACACCTTAGATAAGCGCTATCAACTCCAAATTGCTTAGCCCCCTATCCCCATAGCTAGCCGTAGCCTTACACCATATCATGAATAATTTTCATACCTTGGGGCTATATCGCATTTATGGAATTTAAATCCCCCGCTTAGCAAGAAGTATGTTATGATTACTACATGTACCACACAAAGGGAGAAATTGGTACAACATATTGTATTCCGTCTTTCATCACCACTTTAAACAACCATAATTTTTGCTTTGAAGCCAAATTGTTGTTTAATCTCGGCCATCAGACTTAGGAGGCAATTATGAACTTCAACCAACTCATCTTAAATATCATTCTCTACTCTAAGGATGTTTTTTTGTTGTGCTTACTCCTTGGGGCTTTGTACTTAATGATAGTAATGATCTCTGGATTAAATGCTCCTTTCTAAAAAAGTCGCTCAAAAGTAGCGAATTTCACTGCCGGAATACCGGCAGTTTTTGTTTTCCGCGGCCGTTTTCCTAATTCTCCATGCCACTAGGCCTATATGCGCTCGCACAAGAGATGCACCATCACTAAATAATAATGGTAAAATAAGTTTATCTAGCACGGAGAACCTAAATACATGAAATTCTTACTCAACATCCTTCCCGCCATTTGCTTTTTTTTAACCTACAAACTTGCCGGAGGAAACCTCATTTGGGCCACTGGGGCTATTGTTATTTCATCTGTAATTTGCTTTGCCCTAAACTATGTGCTCTACCGCGCCATTTCAAGATTTCAGGTTGTACTTTTAACGGTACTTCTGTTATTTGCTTTGCCAACAATTTGGCTCAATGACACCAATATCATTAAACTAAAAGTTTCAGTTATAAATATTGCGTTAGCCCTCATCATCTTGGCCCTTCAATTTATCTTTAAAAAGAACATCGTAGAGGCAGTTTCTGGAGTAAAAACTCCAATTCCAACTAACTTATGGCAAAAAGCTACTATTGCTGTAGCTGGGTATCTTATTCTTTGCGCTGGTTTAAACTATATCCTAGCCTTTAAGCTCCCTGATTTATTCTCAAGTTTTTCGGCCCAAGAGGCAGAAGACCTTTGGGTAGCCTACAAGACTTATGGCAACGGCATTTTGAACTTTATTTTTGTCCTGTTAATTTCTTTTTGGATGACGAGCAAACTTTCCCCAGAACAAAAAGCTGAACTCGAAAATCTGATGAACAAGCTAAAAGAAGCACAGAAAGCAAATAAGAAGAAATTACCCCAAAATGATGAAAAAATTAAAAACAACTCTGATATTTAACCAAACCTAGATCAAAACATCTCATCAAGTAGGTATAATCTATTAAAATAAAGCGAATTACTTGCGGTCTTGTTCACCGCTTAAGTAACAGTTTATCTAAAATCTCCAAGAAGACTCCTTCCTCTTTAGGTGGTGAGTAGTTCACAAAACACCCGGTCTTGTTTTACTTAGACCTAAACTAAAAAAGGAACCAGATATGTGGTATCTGATATACGCTGAAGACGTAAAAAATTCAAATGCACTCCGTCAAGCTACTAGACCCGCTCACTTAGCAAGACTTCAAGCTTTAATTGCTGAAGGCAGATTACTCTTAGCAGGTCCAAACCCAGCTGTTGATTCCGAAAACCCTGGTGACGCTGGCTTTACCGGCTCTGCTATCATCGCTAAATTCGATAACCTTGAAGCTGCTCAGACTTGGGCGGCTGCAGATCCTTACTGGGAACACGGTGTTTATGCCGCAGGTACTGGCATTGTTAAGCCACTTAAGATTACCGCAAAAATGAACGACGCTTCATTCTAGAATTAACCCAAGCCTAAAACCATTTAGATAATATTGGTTTTGGTGCATAGGAGAAGGAAATGAATAATCTTAAAGTCAAAAAGGCAATTATCCCTGTAGCTGGGCTTGGCACTCGTATGCTTCCTGCCACTAAAGCAATTCCAAAAGAAATGCTTCCAATTGTAGACAAGCCTTTAATTCAATATGTGGTTAACGAAGCAGCTAGAGCAGGGATTGAAACTATCGTTCTAATCACCCACTCTTCCAAAAACGCTATTGAAAATCACTTTAGTAAAAGTTTTGAACTTGAAACCACTCTTGAACGCCGTATCAAGCGTCAGCTCCTCGATGATGTCCAAAACATTTGTCCACACAACATCAACATTGTGCATGTGCGCCAAGACGAAGCTTTGGGCTTAGCTCACGCCATTCGTTGTGCTGCCCCTGTGGTAGAAGGCGAACCTTTTGCTATTTTGTTGCCTGACGTTCTTATTGATGAATATCTCTCAGATCCAAGCAAAGACAATCTTGCCGAAATGGTTAAGAACTTTGAGGCCACTGGTATAAGCCAAGTTATGGTTGAAAAAGTGCCGATGGATATGGTTTCTAATTTTGGGATCGTAGATCTTGGTAACAACACTAAGAGCTTAACTCCTGGCGCCACCGCGCAAATTAAGAACTTAATTGAAAAACCAAGTATTAAAGATGCTCCATCTGATCTTGCCATCGTGGGTCGCTATGTCTTATCTCAAGAAATTTGGCCACTCTTTAAAGAAACCCCACTTGGGGCTGGTGGTGAAATTCAGCTTACCGATACCATGCGCCTCCTCCTCCGTCACGCAGACATTCAAGCCTATGCGATGAAAGGGGTAAGTCATGACTGTGGGCGTAAGCTTGGTTATGCTGAAACCTTCGTTGATTACGCTTTACAGCACCCAGCTATTAAGGATGAATTCCTTCAATTCCTTAAAGACAAGGTTAAAGAATTAGAAGCTAGTACTGAAGAAGCAAAAGCCTAAAATGCTACGCTATTAGGTATAGTAAGAGTATAAAAAGAATTTAATTGCCCTAAGCAAATCTACAGCTTGAGGCGCTCAAACTTCAAATATTAAAAAGGCCGAAAATTTTTTTCGGCCTTTTATTTTATGTTTTAGTTCTTTAAAACCAATTTATGTTTTAACTTAACAAGCTGCCTGTAAACTCAACTTCCCAGCTATAATCTAGGGCTTAAACCAAAACTAGTCGTGGCAAATTTCGTCAAACAAGGTAAAGAACTCAGGGAAGGTTTTTGATACACACTTAGGATCATTTATGGTCACTGGCACCATAAAACGCACTAAAGCAAAGCACATAGCCATACGATGGTCATTATAAGTATCAATAGATACGTTCGCTTTAACCGCCCCTGGAATAATCTTTAAATAGTCAGCTCCTTCTTCGCAAGCCACCCCAAGTTTCTTAAGCTCTGTAGCCATAGCGCTTAAACGATCGGTTTCCTTAACTCGCCAATTACCAACGTTACGAATAATAGTTTCACCTTGAGCATAGAGCGCAAGTGGCACTAAGGTCATTGCAGCATCTGGAATAGCATTCAAATCAAGGTCTACCCCCTTGAGGTTACCTTGTTCACAAGCCACAAAATCTGCCCCCATGGTAACCTTAGCGCCCATAGCTTCTAATACTTTAGTAAAGGCTAAGTCACCTTGCATCGAATCCCGCCCAATGCCAGTCACTTTAATCTGCCCGGCAATGGCCCCTGCCGCTAAAAAGTAAGAGGCCCCTGAGGCATCACCTTCAACTAAATAATTTGTTGGACTTTTGTAAGTTTGGCCACCTTTAATGACAAACTTCTTGTAATCATGATTTTCAACCTTCACCCCAAAAGTCTGCATCATCCTTAAGGTTATATCAATATAAGGCTTAGAAACAAGTTCACCCTTGATATTTAAAGTGGTATCTCCTTGAGCTAATGGAGCTGCCATTAAAAACGCAGTGATGTATTGACTAGATACAGACCCATCGATAGAAGCTACGCCACCAGCCATAGTTTTACCGCAAAGTTTAAGTGGTGGATAGCCATCATTCTTCAAGTACTCAACTTCGGCCCCATATTCACGCAAGGCGTCAATCAAATGTTTGATTGGACGTTCTTCCATTCTTGGCTCGCCAGTCATCGTAAATTCGCCTGCCGAAAAACATAAGGCCGCGGTTAAAGGACGCATGGCCGTGCCTGCATTACCCAAAAAAAGTTCTACTGGTTTGGATGCTTTAAAACACCCACCTAAGCCTTCCACAGTACAAACAGTGCCATCAGGAGACACGGTTAACCTAACGCCTAAAGTTTTAAGTGCATTGAGCATGTGACGCGTATCATCACTCACTAAAAGGTTAGTTATTTTGGTGGTTCCCTTAGCTAAAGCGGCCAACAACAAAGCACGATTGGAAACGCTTTTAGAGCCAGGAAGATTAATTGTACCGGAAGCTGAAGTCTTTTTTTCTAATGCCAAGAATTCCATAAATCCCTATCCTTAATAATAACTGTTTCTATTATACAGAAGCACAAGGTGTGATGATAGAAAAAGCACACTCTCTTAGTAAGATGCCAGCTTAAATAATTGGTTTTTATAAGCTTTCGCCCGGAGTTTTTGGGGCGTGAAAATAGGTAAACTCAAGCGAGTAAAATTTTACCGCACTAGCATTCATTACTCAAAAAAAAGTCCCACCAAGTTTAATGGCGGGACTAGGAATTACACTATTGTCTAAATCAACATTCAATTAAGAATAAAGTGATTTATACAATACTGTAAGCAGGTTTAACGAAACCTCAACTTACAGCTTAAATTTACTAACAATTTGAGATTGCTCTTCAGAGATGGAATTTAGAGTTTCGCTTGAGCTTCTAATATTTTGCATCCCTTCACAGCTTTGCTCTGTCAATTCACTAATGCGATTGATGTTTTGGTTAATTTCACGAGTTGCAGTAGCCTGTTCATGGCTTGATTCCACAATCTGGGAAGTCATCTGTTCAATAGAATGGATATAACCCATGATTTCTTCAAGTGAACTATTAGCTTTAGAAGATTGCTCCAAAGATGAATTCATTTCATCATTGCAAGTAGCAATAACTTCAACCGCATGAGTAATTGTAGCTCTCAACTCTTCAATTACCGCTGAAATAGTTTTAGTTGATTCAGAAGTACGATTAGCTAAGGTTCTAACTTCATCAGCCACAACGGCAAAACCACGTCCGTGTTCACCCGCTCTCGCCGCTTCAATGGCTGCGTTAAGCGCTAACAAATTAGTCTGCTCTGCAATCCCTCTAATCACTGAAACCACATTGCCTATCTTATCCCCCATTTCGTTAACTCTCATAATAGCCCCAGAGGTATCACGAAGTTTAGAGTCAAGAGTATGGGTGGTAGTGATATTCTTACTCATAATTTCACGACCGAGTTCGGAAATTTGAGCTACATTAGTCACTTCATCCATGGTCTTTTGCGCAGATTCAACGACTAAAGATAAAGTCTGTTCAAGTTCAGATGTAGCAGAAGCTACCATAAAGGCTTCACGCTTTTGCACATCAAGTGATTTATTAAAAGCATCAACTACTTTACCGTTTTCACCTGAAGTTTCTTTTAACTGCTTAACAATAGCAATGATACTAGAAATAACATTACGATCGCTTTCAATTACTTCGTTGAGGCTACGCCCAATTTGAGAAAATTCATCATTACCATGAATTGCACATTTAGCCGACAAATCACCTTTGGAAATTTGAGCCATTACATTTACCAGGTTCAAAATAGGCTTTTTAATGCTATGAACTAAACTAATGGAAACCACAATTACTAAAAGAACGACAATAATGAAACTACAGATAAAAATGTTTTGTGCTTCATCGATATTTTCGTGCACTCTAGCTGACGCAGTTTGAGAATATTTATCCGCCATTTTTTGCAAGAAGGCTAAGCGTTCTTGAGTAACCTTAATTGCATTTTCACCTTCGGCCGCTTGAGAAGTAATTTTTTCATTTTCTTGCAAATGAAGATAGGTATCGTAAAGAATTCCCTTTTTATCAGTAGTAGCTTGGTAGAGTGGCTTAAAGAACACCTGTTCCATATCACTCTTAAATGTAGGAATTTCGACGTTTAAAGCCTCAACCTGCTGTTTAAAATCTTTAACTATCGGCACCAAATCATTAAAAGCTTTCAAAGAACTAGCAGAATCAGGTTGCTTAAAAGCCGTAAAAACCTTTTCTTCAATTTTGAAATTAATTTTATCTAAATCCAAAATCAAAGCTGATATGTAAGCGTCGTTATGGTTAGTATTTATACGTTGCAAATCCTTGTTCATTAAACTCATTAATGACTGAAATTCATTTTGACGCTTATCTATTAATTTTTTATGTTTAACGAAATCCAATCTAAGCGCAGGTAACTTTTGGGTTAAAGAAATGTATTGATTGACACGTTGCTTTACCTGCTTAATGCTAAGGAGCATTTCAGGGTCTGTAGCCTGTAAGTTTACACAGCTTTCAAGAACTTTCTCAAGCTTTGCAAGTTTAGCCTCAAGCTTTTTAATCCCTTCGGCAAAACTTGCCCCATGAGCTTTAATCCCTTCTTCAGAATCGGCCCCAATAGCATTGAGTAAATCCTGATTGACCATAAGTACTAAAACTTGAAGTTCATAAGCTTCCTTGGTGATCGGTATCGACTCTTGTTCAACATTAGAAAACGCTGAATCAATCGCCACTTGCTTACTACCTGTCCAAAACGACGAAGCCGCAAAAATAAAAATAATAAAAGCGAAAGAAATAATAACGCGATACAGTAGAGAAATGTTGCGCGCACGACACTTACTCATTATATTTTTTAATGTTTCTTTAATATGCATCGTTCAACCTTTGTTTTAACCATAAATTATAGTAATGATAAATGGATTTTCGTGTGATATATTTTTACAAAAAAAAACGTTTTCGTCTGACTTTGTTCTTTAATATGATAAGCATGACCATAAATGATAAATTTCAATGTAAAATTAGTGTAATAGAACACCTTTTTACATCTTTATCCCACCATTTACCGCCACTTATTTTTCCGCCTTGCTCCTAACAATCACTCTAATCCTCCAGCCTCAAAGGTTTACAACCGCCCCAAATGCCATTCTAGGTCCTTAAACTTGCATCTTAGAACCAAGTGTATTCCGTAGCTTTGCTAGTTCTCGTATTAGTATTAGTATTGGTACTATATTTAAGATTTACCTTTTAGAATATAAATATTCTTTTAAAAACTCACATTCTTAAAAAACGAATTCTTTCGTCACCTTAAAAAACTTTAGAGACCTTAAATCGCGGTGCCTCCACGTAGTTACACTTTAAAAAATTATCTGTTAGGTTTTCGCTAAGCTACAATAAAAAAGCAACTAAGTTAGCGACCTAGTTGCTTTTACGACAATTATTTACTCGAATATGACAAGCTTGAACTCGGATATTTGGTGTTTAGAACTCAAGTTTTCTATTACCAACCATCAAAAGCTATATTTTACTTGGCCTTTTCTACTTCTACTTGTTGAGTCCGTTCCTGTTTTTCTTGAGATTTTACTTCTGCTTCTTTAGGCGCCGCTAACTGCTCTTCTTTAGCCTTTTTGCGCGCGGCAATACCTCTTCTAATCTCAATCATTTTTTTGGTTTCATCAGAGAATTCAAAGCCACAGGTATTTATGCCATTAAAATTATCGCTTTGAAAGTGGTACTCTTTACTCCGTAAAATAAATTCCTGTCTAATTTCACGGCGCGCCTTGGTATTAAAATACCACTGCCGTAGTCTAGTTAAAAGAATGGTGTAAGTATCGTAATCAAGATCATCACCAAACACATAAACGGCACAATTCATCACGAGATCAAAGTGGTCGCGCGTAATAAGTACCGCATTACGATCATTCATATCTAGAGTCATTATTTCTTGGAACACTTTAGCGTGTTCTTCCATAATCCTCATTTCATCGGCATTAATGCTTTCCGCAAATTCTTTATGCATTCTTTCTGCAACTTCGTCACGAATGCCATCATGATTCTTATCAATCCCAGCAGGAACTTTATCAAATTCAGAAAGGTTTTCTTCCTCATTACCGCATGCGCTTAGCCCCAAAGAGACCAAAACAGTCATGGCTAATAATAAAGTTTTTCCCCACATAATTTGCTCCGTATTTATTAATCTATCTTAGCTGTGCTTTATAAAGTTTAAACACAGCCTCTTGGTTTAAAACCATTTAACTAATTCACGTTACTTTACCTAGAACCGTTCTTTTTTCCATTACGGCAAACGGTCTTTTTATTACCAAAACCATTGCCGTGTGGCGCCCGGCCCATAGGACGCGCAGCTTTTCCTCTGTTATCAAAAGACGAACCACCATTATTTGCGCGTTCCCCCCCTACCTTTTTAGGGCGACGTGAGGCTTCAAATTCAGTTTTATCAGGTGGCGGTACTAAAGCTTCCTTACTGCGACCGATATACATATCCAAGCGTAATTCGCGTAAAACCTCCCGAATAACTTTGAAATTTACAGGGTCATGGTAACGCAAAATAGCCTTTTGGGTGCGGCGAGAGATTTCCCCCTTAGCCGTAAACACCGCTTCGTTATCGCTTAATTTAATGTCTTTATAAGGGTTCACCCCGGTGTAATACATCGCCGAGGCCCCAGCCATCGGGGTTGGGTAAAAGTTTTGGACCTGGTCTACTCTAAAGCCATTTTTCTTAAGCCATAAAGCAAGCTTAATCATTGACTCCATAGTTGAACCTGGATGCGATGCCATAAAATATGGTATTAAATACTGCTTTTTACCAGCAGCTTGAGAATAGCTCTCAAAAAGCTCTTTAAACTTGTAATAAACATCAACTCCAGGCTTTAGCATATAGCGTAAAACCTCGTCTTGGATATGCTCGGGCGCAATCTTTAGATAACCACCGACATGATGCATAATGAGTTCTTTGATGTAGCGTTTATCTCTAAGCGCCAAGTCAATACGCACCCCAGAGGCCACTAAAATCTTCTTAATAAACGGAAGGCTACGCGCCCTACGATAAAGCTCAATTAAGGGCCCGTGATCCGTATTTAAATTGCTACAAATTTCCGGATAGAGACAAGACGAACGGCGACATACCTTACGTGCTTTTTCATTTAAGCATTCAAGTTTATACATATTAGCGGAAGGACCACCTAAATCGGAGATCACCCCAGTAAAGCCTGGAGTTTTATCTTTAATCTCTTCAAGCTCCGCAAGCACCGAATCTTCAGAACGACTTTGAATGCGTTTGCCTTCGTGCGCAACTATCGAACAGAAACTACAGCCCCCAAAACACCCACGCATCAAAGACAATGAGGTTTTGATCATTTCATAAGCAGGAATGTTCTGGTTTTTATAAGCTGGATGCGGAATCCGCATAAACGGTAAAGCATATACATAATCAAGTTCAGGAGTCGTCAACACAAATGCAGGTGGGTTAACCCAAACGTAACGTTCCCCATGTTTTTGCATTAAAGCACGAGCACATTCTGGATTAGTTTCATAAATAAAAATATGAGCGGTTTGCGCATACAGCAACTTATCCTGTTTTACCTTTTCCGCAGACGGCATCAAGATATACTCTAACTTTGCAGTCTTTACTTTTGGTTTTACCTTTTTGGCGTAATCAATACGTTCTTCTAAGGTGCGGTTATCCAAAGTTGTACTAGGCTCAACATAGCTATATTCTGCTTTTAAGGATTCAGGAACTGCCTGCGAGATCTCAAGAGTTGAAGAAGTCTCTTGAGAGGCATTAGCAACCTCTGACGCTGTAGCTGTATTGTCTAAAGTCTCACCACAACTACATTGGGATTTGGGAGTCCCATCATTAGAAGTTTTTAAATCGTGATTAAATTGAGTGCAATCTGGATTATATGGATTTACCTCAGCTCTTGGCAGTATGGCGGCACTACGTTCAATAGTGCGCATATCAATACCACTCCATCCAGGTAAAGCGTCATGCACCATCACGGCCGTACCGCGCACATCTTTAATGTGTTTTACAGGTTCCCCGGAAGCCAAACGCGCAGCAATTTCTACCATTGGACGTTCACCGTTACCGTAAACTAAAATATCAGCTTTAGAGTCCGCAAGCACGGAATTACGCACCGTGTCAGACCAGTAATCATAATGTGCAATACGACGTAAGGAAGCTTCAATCCCACCAATAATTACCGGAATATCTTTGTAAGCCTCTCGGATTCGCTGGGAATAAACCGTCACCGCTCTATCTGGACGCTTGCCAGCCACATTCCCAGGCGTATAAGCGTCATCCGTTCTAATCTTACGATCTGCGGTGTAGTGGTTTATCATCGAATCCATATTACCCGCAGTCACACCAAAGAACAGGCGCGGGCGACCTAAGGCCATAAAATCATCTCGGCTATGCCAATCAGGTTGACTTATCACCCCTACCCGAAAACCAAATGACTCAAGATATCGGCCCACTATAGCTGTACAAAACGATGGATGGTCGATGTAAGCATCACCTGTTACCAAAATAATATCGCATTCATCCCAGCCTAAGCGTTTCATTTCTGCTTGACTCATGGGCAAAAAACCAGCCGCTTTGTGTCCTGACCGGTATTTAGGATAATCCCTGATATCAGTCATAGCATGAATTTTTTGCATAGTCATTTTTGGCCCCAAGCGTGTGACGATAAACTTAAATAAATCAAATGGTTGCATTATTCCAAAAAACTAATGTTTTCGCAAAAATTTTGTCGAAAACTTAAGCAACTAGCTAGGCTAAATTTTAATTTTGGAAAGAGCAAAAAAAGTTTTCAAAGGGAAAACCCTCAAGAAATACCACCAAATCCAAAAATCTCTAATAAAAAACGGGACTAGCAATATTACAAGCCCCGCTTTTGGTTGATAAAATTTTAAGTAGTAGCACCACCTGACTGCTCCCACGGACAAGCCCGTGGGGTTCTGATAACCTTTAGTTTTTAAGCTAAACACTCTAATTACCAACATATTTAAGTGCGCTCTAAACTAATGGGATAGTTCAAACTAGTGTGATATCACTACTCTAAGAATTTTACTTGTTCATTAAATACTTCTTAAGATCGGCGAAGTTAGCATCCATTTCATCAGAAAGAAGCTTCATATTTGCACGGCTAGCAAGAGCTTCTGGAAGTGGAATATCAGTACCAAGAATACGATCTACATTTTCCTTAAACTTAGCCGGAGCTGCAGTGCAAAGGAAAATACCAGTATCGCCTTCTTCAAGAGTATTTTGTAATACCTTCCAAGCAATAGCGCCGTGTGGTTCACAAACGTAACCAGTGTTAGCATAAACTTCGCGCATTGCAGCTTCAGTTTCTGGATCAGAGAGCTTGCCGTAACCAAGTTCCTTAAGATCCCAACCCTTAACCTTGAAAAGCTCTTCCACACGTGGCCAGTTGTTTGGCTTTGATACGTCCATAGCGTTAGAAAGAGTAGCTACAGTTGCATGAGGATCCCACTTACCAGTTGCGAGGTAACGAGGTACAGTATCGTTGTCATTAGTTGCCACTACAAACTTCTTCACCTTAAGACCGAGAGCCTTAGCAATGAGACCTGCAGTGATATCACCGAAGTTACCACTTGGTACAGAAACAACAACAGAATTACGCTTTTCAAGAGGAAGCTGAGCAACTGCTTCGAAATAGTAGCAAACCTGAGCTAAGAGGCGGCTAATGTTGATAGAGTTAGCGCTATTTAAGCCGATAGCTTGCTTAAGTTCTTCATCATCAAAAGCATCTTTTACTAATGCTTGGCAATCGTCAAAGGCTGCGTGAACAGCTACAGTACGAATGTTTTCACCAAGAGTACAGAAGAGCTTTTCTTGAAGATTACTGATCTTCCCCTTTGGATAAAGAATTACAACTTCGATACCAGGAAGCTTATAGAAAGCATGAGCAACAGCTGCCCCGGTGTCACCAGAGGTAGCGGTTAAAATAGTAATCTTTTTGCCATCAGCAATAGCCCCTAAACATTGAGCCATGAAACGACCACCGAAATCCTTAAAAGCAAGGGTTGGGCCATGGAACAATTCAAGAGCATAAGACTTGTCACCAACTTGTCTTAGAGGAGCGCCGAAAGCAAAAGCATTCTTAACTAACTGTTCAAGTTCAGGTATTTCATCACCAATAAGGTGACGTAAAATTTTAGCTGAACGTTCAACAAATGGCATAGCCAAAAGTTCATCAACGTTCGGAAGTTCTTTAATTTCACATGGGAAAAACAAGCCTTGTTCTTTACCAAGACCTTGTCTTACAGCCTGTGCATAACTAACCTTTTCACTATGATCTTTAATATTATAAAGTTGCATATACTACCTTTTTATTGTGTCTTAGTGCCCCGTATTCATTCCTTATAAAACGAAGCCACACTTTAATTTGAGCTGTTATTAAAAAATGCAAAACGCCCGACCTAATAACGGACGGGCATTTTTGTTAGAGCTTGGTTACAACTGTACCATCTGTATCGATACGGCAGATATTGCAGAAGCCATTATCATTTTGGATAAAGTTTTGCTTCAACCAATCCTGCATTTCTTCCGCTTTCTTTAAATCCTTCATCACTATAAAAATTGAAGGCCCAGAACCAGAAATACCAGAAGCAATTGCACCTAATTCCTTACCCTTAGCACAAGCTTCATCAAAGCCTGGAATCAATTGACGGCGGTAAGGTTCGGCAATGCAATCCTTTAAAACAGCAGCAGCTAAATCACCATTGCCATTATGAGATGCTTGAATAAACACACCCATTCTACGTGCAAAGGTAATTGCATCAGCTCTTGAGTATTCTTTTGGCAAAATAGCGCGCGCAGCAGCAGTGCTAACTACGATGCCAGGATAACAAGAAACCCAATACCAATCTGCAAAAGAAGGAACTTTTTCTGAAATTACCCCAAGTTCATTAACGAGGAGCTGAATGCCCCCAAGGTAGCTTGGAGCAGCATTGTCGTAATGCACAGAACCAGAAATTTTACCTTCCAAAGTCCCCATGAGCTCAAGAGCTTCATTTTCAGACATTGGATTGTCGTGGAATGCATTAAGAGCGGCCACGGCAGCAACAATTGAAGCTGCGCTTGAACCTAAACCAGAACCAATTGGCAAATTCTTAAATAGCACCATGTGCAAAGGCTTTACACTTTTGCCATGTTCTTCCATAAACTTTTTAAAGCCTACGAAAGCATCATAAACGATGTTCTTCTTTGGATCGCTAGGAAGCTTATCAGCAAACCAGCCTTTAACTTCCAAAGAGAATTCGGAATCACCGTCATGCACTTCAACATTGTCACCCAAAATTTGTCCGTCAATCGGCTTAAGAGCGGCCCCGAGAATATCGAAACCGACACTAACATTACCGATAGAAGCTGGAGCAAAAGCACTAACTGCCATTTAATTAAGCCTCTCTCTTCCAATTCAAGGTACGCAGAATGTCGGCAAACACGCCAGCTGCAGTTACCTGGGTACCTGCGCCGTAACCGCGTAATACGAGCGGTATTGGCTGATAATAGGTTGATAAAAATGCCAATGCATTTTCACCGTCTTTAACCTTGTAAAGTGGGTCGCTATCTGGTACTGACTTAATAGCCACGCGACACTTACCTTCACTGATGCTACCAACATAACGAAGTACTTCGCCACGGGCTTTAGCTTTAGCTACGGTTTCAGCAAACCAAGCATCAGCTTCTGGCAAACGTTCAAGGAATTCAGCAGTTGAACCTTCAGCATTAAATGCTGGTGGTAATGCCATTTCAACCTCGATATCATCGAGATCCATTTCCATGCCAACTTCACGCGCTAAGATCAAAATCTTACGAGCTACGTCCATGCCACTTAAGTCATCACGAGGATCTGGTTCAGTAAAGCCCTTAGCCTTTGCGGTAAGAGTTGCTTCACTAAAGCTCATGCCTTCATCAAGCTTACCGAAAATGTAAGAAAGAGAACCAGACAAAATACCAGCAAAGTCTAAAAGACTATCGCCAGCTGCGATAAGATTCTGCAGGTTTTCAATAACAGGAAGACCTGCACCTACGTTAGTTTCGTATAAGAACTTACGATGACGTTGCTGAGCAGCCTTTCTTAAAGCGCGGTAGTAACTCATAGTGCCAGTGTTAGCTTTCTTATTAGGAGTTACAACGTGGAAGCCTGAACTTAAGAATTCAACGTACTGGCTAGAAATCTGGGCATCAGAAGTACAATCAACAATCACAGGGTTGATTAAATGACTTTCAGTCACAAAACCCTTAGCAGCTTCTAAAGAGAATGACAACGGAGAATCATTGAGGCGAGCCTTAAAATCTTCGTTAAGATTAATGCCTTCAGCATTCAAAAGCATGTGCTTAGAATTACACATCCCAACCACGCGAATCATAATACCCTTCTTCGCGGCTAGAACTGGCTGCTGTCTTCTAATCTGTTCGATTAACGCCCCACCGACGCCACCGATACCAATAACTAAGACGTCAATGAACTGTAATGAAGTGAAGAAGTTCTGGTGACAGATCTTAATTGCTTCATTAACTTTATTCTTAGAAACTACGGCAGAAATAGATCTTTCTGAAGACCCTTGAGCAATAGCATTGACGTTAATATTAGCTAGTGCAAGTGAAGCAAAGAACTTAGAAGCAATACCTCTTTCAGTTTGCATGCCGTCACCAACTACGGAAATAATGGCCTTATCATCAATGATTTCAATGCCATCAAGCAAACCATCTTTGATTTCAAGAGCGAATTCTTCATTTAAAGCCTTTTCAGCCTTAACACGATCCTGAGTATGAATACAGAAAGAAATACTATATTCAGATGATGATTGGGTAATCAATGCAATAGAAATATTTGACAATGATACGCAAGTGAAGATACGACCAGCCATACCAACCATGCCCTTCATCCCTGGACCGCAAATATTTACTAATGAGATATCCTTAAGGTCGGAAATACCCTTAATAGGTACTGACTTATCACCATCTTCAGCAATCAAAGTTCCTGGAACTTCCGGCTTCATACTATTTTTAATTAAGCAAGGGATATGGAATTGAGCAATTGGCGCAATAGTTCTTGGATGCAGAACCTTAGCCCCAAAATATGAAAGCTCCATGGCTTCTTTGTAGCTCATTTTCTTAAGTAACAAAGCGTCTGGAACAATACGAGGATCGCAACTATAAACCCCATCAACGTCTGTCCAAATTTCGCAACTTTCAGCATTAACACAAGCAGCTAAGCAAGCAGCAGAATAGTCAGAACCGTTACGACCAAGAAGAACAAGTTCACCCTTAGCATTGCCACCACAAAAGCCCATCATAATATAAAGGGTGTAGTTGTTTTCAGGGCGCTTAGCAAACAATGAACGAGAAAGGTCGATATTAACCTGTGATTCGAGATAACCACCTTCAGCCTTTAAAACATCAACTGGGCATAAGCGAGTTACGTTTTCACCACGAACTTTAAGGAGTTCTTCCATGCAGGCAACAGAAAGTTTTTCCCCACGGCTTAAAATAAAAGCTTGAACGTTGTCAGGGCACTGACCAAGTAAAGTTACCCCACGAATACGATCGCGAACAAGATTGAACTCATGTTCCATAAGTTCATAGAGTGCAGTATCGTCAGCTGCCGGGAAACGTGCTTTAATACCAGCGATAAGTCCCTTATAAATGGAGGTAATTTCTGTAATTGTGTGAGTTGTATCATTGCCCTTAACCGCTTCACTCACAAGTGAAACAAGTAAATTTGTAACTCGAGCAGGAGCCGATAAAACAAGAGCAACCTGTGACTTTCTATGGGTATTCACCACGATTTCAGATACATTTAAAAAACGCTCAGCATCTGCAAGTGAAGTACCGCCAAACTTTAATACACGCATTAAATTCCCCCGGTAAAATTAAAAAAGCCCTTGTTCTTTGCGAACCCGGGCTTTTCAGTTGTCAATCACGCAATCATTTATCTTATCAACAGCCCACAATTCGGCCAATAATTGTTATGCCGGTAATATGTGCTGTAATGGTTGTAATTGACATTAAAATTCTCTCTGTCGGCTTCCAGATAAATTTGGCTTTCTCATTGCTATACAAGAGTTATACAACACGGAATCCAAGGTCTCTAGCGCCATTTGTTTTGTGTTAATACACAATAGCTAAAAAATTGCAATTATATTCCCAAATTTACAACATTTTGTCAAGATATTATGAGCATTTTCCGCCATTTCACGGGTTGTTACATCTGAAGTAAATTTACGTAAAAAGCAATCTTAAGACCTTATTACCCTTTTTCCCCCACTTAGCAAGGGAGAATGGTACAATACCACCAAAATTTTCTACCTTTCATATTATGTGTCACAACTCGGAACAAACAATGAGTACTAGATTTCAACCATTCGTCACCGTAGCCGCCATCATTGAGTGCCGCGGTAAATTTCTTTTAGTATCCGAATACGATGAAGCTCCGGATCCTGTTTATGGGCAACCAGCTGGTCACTTAGAAAAACAAGAAGATCTTATTGAAGCTGTAACTAGAGAAATAAAGGAAGAAACAGGGCTTAATTTAAAACCACAAGGTCTTAGTGGCATCTACACCTACGTAAAAGATTATGAAACCATCCAAAGATATTGCTTTTATGTAGTTGATGACTCCCTACCCGAGCAATTAACCCCAGAAGACCCTGACCATGATATCGTCAGCGCTGCTTGGTATTCTCGCGCAGAAATTGAAGCTTTAGAACCTCATTTTAGAACTCGTCTCGTTAAGAGTTGCTTTAAAGATTATTGGGCTGGCAACAGATGCTCCCTTGATCTTTTAACCACCATTAAGCCATAAGATTAAGTATCTGACTGCTCCCACGGGCAAGCCCGTGGGGTTCTGATTGAAGTGTAGCTTGTAATCGTACCCCATTTTCAGGCTTTGGAGTTACAAGTGTAAATCTGTTTGAATCAGGAATTTTATTACCAAGCAGTCCTACGACCACGTTACCCTATTACCTAACTACCTAAGATGCACCATAATTACTAACCATGCTTTAAGAGCTGTTCTTTTTTTTCTTGCTATTTTTCTGGCTATTTTCCTTACTATTTACCTTACCTTTCTTTGCTTTATTCACAGCCTTTTAACTTATTACGAACATTAGAGTTCCAAAAGCGCATTTACTTTGAGTTTTCCTACGCTCAAATTGATCAAACAGTGACCATTTAATCTAAAATCTCCAAGAAGACTCCTTCCTCTTTAGGTGGGAGATGAATTGTTTTT
>UQCV01000032.1 GCA_900539665.1 uncultured Succinivibrionaceae bacterium
GAAGGAAATCAATGATGATTGGATATCTAGAAAATATATCAACATGGATTTATAGCAACAAATAGCGGTGGATTAGATATTTTACAAGAAAACTAAATTACACCAACAATATGGACTTGACTGTGTTATCGGATTTATGGTTGACATTATAAGAGCAAAAAATTATTTTTGGCTCCAAAGCGTTAAACCATGCGTTGTTCAACAATATTGTGGTTATAAAGTGCTAATTTTTCAAGCCGACTAAAAAACGTTACATTTAGAAGTGGCAGCTTGAAAGTTTTATACTTGAACTATTTAAATGTTAGGAAAGATGATTAAGTTTTGCGCTAAAAATTTCGATTAAAGCGTGGCCAATTTCAAGTTTAGAGGCTGGGCCAAATTCAACTTTTTCTGCGTCTTTGGCATATACACAAACTTTGTTTTGTTCACTGCCAAAGCCTAAACCAGCAACGCTCACGTCATTGGCCACAATATAATCTGCGCCTTTTGATTCAAGTTTTTTAAGAGCATTGGCTTCAACGTTTGTGGTTTCGGCAGCAAATCCAACGACTACTTTTGGTCTTTTGGGATCATGTCCTGTTGAAGCTAGAATATCTGGGTTTTTGACTAAGGTTAAAGTAATGGTGTCAGTCCCAGGCTCTTTTTTGATTTTTTGTGGGGCGATTTCTTGCATTCTAAAGTCAGCCACCGCCGCGCAGGCAATGAATAAAGATGTACCTTCAAGATAGTTCTGAACAGCTTCTAGCATGTCGTTAGCGGAGGTGATAGGAACTAGAGTTACGTTTTTAGGTGGTTCTATGTTTACAGGTCCACTAATAAGAATAACCTCCCCTCCGGCGTCTTTAGCAGCTTTTGCTAGGGCATAACCCATTTTGCCAGAGCTTTTATTGCAAATAAAACGTACAGGGTCGATATTTTCGACGGTAGGGCCGGCGGTAATAATTACTTTTTTCCCGGCGAGAGGGAGATTAGAGTCTTTAATAAGCAATTTAACAGTTGCTGTTAAAATTTCCTCAGGTTCACTCATACGCCCAGAGCCATTTTCCCCACAAGCTTGAAAACCATTATCAGGACCAACAATCGCATAACCACGTTCTTTAAGGATGGTAATGTTTTCTACTGTAGCTGGGTTTTCTAGCATATGCTTGTTCATGGCTGGAGCTAGGAGTATAGGACAAGGGGCGGCTAAAGTAGCAGAGGTTAAAATATTATCGGCAAGCCCAAGTCGAATTTTAGCTAAGGTATTGGCAGTAGCAGGGGCTATAATTACTAAATCCGCATCGGCCACGATGTTAATATGATCGATTCCATTTTCAGAAAGAGGTTCGAGAGTTTCAGTTAAAACAGGGTGTCCCGATAAAGCTTGTAGGGTTACCTTTCCAATGAAAGCTTGAGCTTTTGCGGTCATCATGACATGAACATCGGCGCCTGCTTTTTTTAAGAGTCTTACTAGGTACGCAATTTTGTATGCAGCAATACCACCAGTTACGCCGACAACTATTTTTTTATCTTTAAGCTTCATACTGTTTTTTCTCGGATCGGGATCCTAGCTTTAGGCTAAGAAGGTTCATAAACTTTAATCTTAGGCTTTTATTTTAACTTTTTTCTGAGCAAAAGTGAGGCCAAGCTTGTTTTAAATGTAGGTGTCGTTATAAATTGTGGCGAAAAACCCACACGCTTGCGTGTGGAATGAAAGCCACTTTTTTCTATGAAAAACTATATTTCTACTACTTGACATTAGTATAGAACAATATATAGCCTAAACGTTAGGAAGATTGACTGTACTTCCTTGTCGTAAGACGGAAATTTATCTCTAATGTGGTCGTAGGACTCTTTGGTAATGAAAGTCCTGATTCAAACAGATTTATATTTGTAATCCCAAAGCCTGAAAATGGTGTACGATTACAAGCTACACTTGGCAATCAGAACCCCACGGGTTTACCCATGGGAGCAGTCAGATCTATTGATTATGTAAAAATAGGTTATCAAAATTCATCTTTTGTGATATCATACGCCCGTCTTTTATAGACTACAGTTTTTTTCAGCGTTTTGACCATAGAAGATGCGCTATGCTGAAGGGATAAACAATAGTTTAAACCACAGCCTGAACCCGCTGATTGCAGTTGTGGAATGTTGAAAAAAAGGTGCAAATCTCCTCTTAAATTAAAGAGGTGGAAGCATCATGCCTCCATAGCTGTATGGTGAATTATGTCTTTTTTTGTTGCATTAATTGTAATAATATTGTATAAAGGCGCACCAACAACTTTTTTGTTATACTGCCTTGAAGTATTATGTCCTTCTGGGTTGTTAAATTTAAATTTTTAATTTTAAAATTTGGAGTGACTGACATGTCAAGAGTATGCCAGGTTACGGGTAAGCGTCCAGCAGTGGGTAATAACCGTTCTCACGCAAAGAATGCAACTCGTCGTCGTTTCCTCCCAAATCTTCAGACTCATAGATTTTGGGTAGAATCAGAAAACAGATTCGTTAAACTTCGTTTAACTACAAGAGCAATGCGTACTATCGATAAAGTAGGTATTGATGCTGTATTAGCAGATATGCGCGCTAATGGCGTTGAAATTTAAGGAGAAAGCAGATGGCTTCTAAAGGTGGTCGCGAAAAGATTCGCTTAAATTCAAGTGCTGGTACTGGTCATTTCTACACTACTACCAAGAACAAGCGTACAATGCCTGAAAAGATGGAAATCAAAAAGTACGATCCAGTTGTACGTCAGCACGTTGTATACAAGGAAGGTAAGATCAAGTAATTGGTCCTTACTGTTCTGATAAAACCCGGCTCTGCCGGGTTTTTGCGTATTATAAGCCTTAAAATTTGCGAGGTAAAAAATGCCGGAATTACCAGAAGTTGAGGTGACATTAAGGGGGATTGCCCCAGTGCTCAAAAACTCTGTAATCAAAAGCTTTGTCCTGCGTTGTGAAAAATTAAGAACAGAAATTTCTCCAGCGTTTAAAACCCTTAAGGATTTAAAAGTCTTGTCTTATGCAAGACGGGGAAAATATATTGTGATTACGACGTCTAGTGGTTTCATATTGCTGCATTTAGGTATGACTGGTCATTTGGCTGTTTGGGCGCCAAATAAAGCTCCTAATCCAGGTCGCCATGATCACATAGATATTTTGTTAGATAGTGGTTACTTAATTCGCTTTAATGATCAACGTAGGTTTGGTTTATTTGAATGGTATCCGAAGCCACAAGATGTATATGAGTGTAAATGGCTTAAAGTATTAGGGCCAGAACCACTAACCGATAAATTTACAGGGGGTATCCTAAAACAAAGCTTAGCGCGTCGTAAATCACCCATTAAAGAAGTACTGATGAATAGCCATGTATTAGTTGGGGTGGGTAATATATATGCGAGTGAAGTGCTATTTAGGACGAAAATCAATCCGCTAACTCCTGCTTGTAATATATCTCTAGATGATTGTGAGCGTTTAGTGGTAGCGATTAAAGATATTTTGACGGCTTCAATTGCGTGTGGGGGCACTACAATTAGAGATTTTTCAGGAGCGGATGGTAAGCTTGGCTACTTTGTAGGCAATTTGCAGGTTTATGGGCATGCAGGTGAAGCTTGTCCGCTTTGTGGGACTAAGATTGAACAAAAAACGTTAGGTGGCAGAAGTACATTTTTTTGTCCACATTGCCAACGTTAAACGAACTCTTCCAAAAAAATGCCACTATTAGTAGTTAATAGTGGCCTTGCCTTTATTTTAGGAAATGATTCTTTAGGTAGGATGCAACAGGTTTCGGCACAAAGGCGTCAGGTTGCCCTTGGTGGCGGATAAAGTCGCGCACTAAAGTTGAAGAGATAAAAGCGACATTGCTACTAGCAGGCAAAAGTACAATTTCAAGTTCTGGCATGACCGCTTTATACATCCCGAGTAAGGTCAGTTCAAATTCGCAGTCTATGATGTTACGAACCCCTCGCACTAGGACATCAGCCTTTTTCTCCACTAAGAGATTTATCGTTAGCCCATTATAGCTTTCAACTGTAACATTAGGGATATGCGCTACGCTTTCTTTAGTGAGTGCGGTTCGAGTTTCGATGTTAAGAAGAGGACTTTTGGCGTCACTACTTGAGACAGCGACGATTACATGGTCATATAGCTTTGAGGCGCGATTAATAATATCCATATGGCCAAGGGTAATCGGGTCAAAGGTTCCCGGATACACAGCGATCATTTGGTTACTCCAAGTTAAAATCTGCGCATATTCTATCAAATGATTTCTTTACCATGTTAGTATTTATTTTTTGCATGGCTGATTTATCGTGTACTCTGGTTCGCCATTTGATTTCAGATGGGTTCGGATGCTCTTCTTTTATGCAATCATCGTAAACAGAAACCACATAGTCCAAAAAGTTTCTTGGCCCTACACGCTGAGGGTTATGATGAGCATAAAGCCCAATTACAGGGGTGCCAACTGCGTTAGCCATATGGACGGGGCCACTATCAGGAGCGACGACAAGTGAGGCTTTAGCAATGAGACCTAGCATTTCGCGTAAAGATGTTTGACCAACAAGATTTAGCACTTGTTCCGACTTAACTGTTTGCTCAATTTCATTAGAAATTTCACGCTCTAGGTAGGATGGCCCCCCACAAAGAATTACTTTAAAACCCTTAGTTAGGGCGTAACGCGCTATTTCGACATAACCAATGGTGGTCCAATTTTTATATCTCTTAGAAGTGCAGGGGGCGATAATGAGGGTTTTGTCCTCTGGCTTAATATATTTTTGAGCGACTTTATAATCGTCATCGTCCAAGTGAAAATTCCATTTAGGAGTTAAGTCTTGGCACCCAATTGCGCCGGCAAAAGCCATAAAACCATCAAGTACATGAGGAAAATCAGGGGAGGTAACTTTTTCGTTAGTAAAAAAACGTTGTCCGTCACAGGCTCTAGTTGCATCAAAACCTAGTTTTCTTGCAGCTTTGACACAAAGTGATAGCATGCTCGCACGTAGTGCGCTTTGCATATCAAGAAGACAAGTGAACTTTTGATTATTTAGCTGCTTTTTGACGGCTAAAAAACCTTTTAAACCTGCTTTTTTGTCGTAAGTAACTAAGTTGATTCCCGGGATCTTGCTAAATAAAGTAGCTTCGTTTTTACCTACAAGCCAAGTAATGCTCTCTGGGTTTAGTTCCCTTGCGATACATTGAACCGCTGCTAAAGCGTTGATGCAGTCACCAATGGCAGAAAGGCGAAGAATACAAATTGAGTTACTAGTTGTAGTTTTCATAAGCTGGGGTCCTAAAATTTTTTTTTGAGGCCTAAAGTCCAAATGATGACAATTGATTTAGCGGTCCGGCGTGATATTAGTTATACTATGTTTCAATAGACATTGGCATTTTTTAATACAAAAGCATTTCCATATTGTGGATGCCATGGAATAATTTGCTGCATTCGAAATATCTTGTGGGGGTTTATATGGCACGTGAACTAGAAAAGATTGTTGTTAGGGATAAGAATACCACCTATTGCTACAATCCGTCTATTCTTGGCGATGAAATGACGGCGTCAGATCTTGCTTCAATGTTTGATGTTGATGCTTATCGTAAAGCCAATAAAGTCTTAAAAGTTTTTCGGGGGCGTGGGGAAACATATTTGGTGGCTGATAAAGAAGATCGCCATTTTATTATTCGTCACTATTGGCGTGGCGGTTTTATCGGTAAATATTTAAAGGACAGATTCCTTTCTGTTTTTGGTGATGCGAATCGAGCTGAACAAGAATTTAATATTCTGACAGTTATGCTTAAAATTGGTTTACCTGTACCTAAGCCTGTAGTTTCTCGCATGGTGAAAAATAGTATTTATTGCCGTAATGATATTATTGTTCAAGAAATTCAAGGTGCCCGTAGTTTGTTTGATGCTTTAAGGGATCGAGGCACAGAGGATTTTAAAGAAACCGATGGGCTTACACGTCATATCACTATTGAAGATGAAGAAGTCATTAAAATAGGCCAATGTATTGGGATGATGTTAGCGAGTGGGGTTTACCATAGTGACCTTAACATTCATAATATTTTAATTGATGGGGCTAAGAATCCTTGGATCATTGATTTTGATAAATGTTCTTTGTGTACTATTACGCCACGTCGTTACAAAAAAATTGTCGATAGATTAGTGCGTTCTATAGACAAAGAAAAGATGTTACACAAGGGGCTTAAATGGTCTAATAAGCGTACAGAACTCTTACTAGATGTAATTGCTAAGGCCTTCAATGCTAATGCAGTAAAAAAGGATATCTTAGTTGGCGCATATGCTCAATAACTAGGCCTTTACCTAATTTAGTCGTCTTTTAAATTTAAAGATTTCGTTTGGAAAATACCAAAAGCCGCATATAAATGTGGCTTTTGGTTATCGGCTGACGCAGGATACAACCTGACGTGGATTTGGCTGTGCTCGCTCTAGTCTAGTTTAATAAATTTTTTAATAGTAGCTAACGTTTTAGCGGTAGCTCCACTATTGGCCTCTAAAAATGAAGTGGCCCGATGACACATTTGGTTTCGAAGCTCTTGGTCTTTAAGAAGCTCTAGGAGTTTAGCTGGTAGTTCGTCAAGCTCAATGCATAATGAAGCTTCTTCTTTTTCTAGATCGGCGTAAATTTTTTTGAAATTTCGCACGAATGGACCGCTGACCACGGGGCGATTGCAAGCAATAGCTTCAAGTGGATTATGTCCGCCAATATCGACCAAACTACCTCCCATAAGAACCAATGTAGCACAACCAAAATAAAATGGTAGTTCCCCCATAGAATCACCAAGTAGGATATCGGATTGAGGTGTTAGATCATTTTGGGAGCGTCTACTAGTTTTAAAACCTTTGGCCCGACAAAGTTGGAATACGTGGGCAAAACGTTCCGGGTGACGTGGAATGATAATCAAGAGTAGTTCTGGTAATTCCTTTTTAATCTGTTGGTAGATGCTTAAGACCTGTTCTTCCTCACCTTCATGGGTGCTAGCAACCGCAAGGACAGGTCTGCCTTTTATTAGCCGAGTAAATTGCGCACTTTCACCCTGATATTGTTGGTCCATTTTGACATCAAATTTTAGGGAGCCTGTAGTCTCAATAATCTGAGGCGCAAGATTAAGTGAAGCAAAGTTAGCTGCATCTTGTTTGGATTGACAACAAATATGGGTTAAATGTTGACCTACGGCCACAGTAAAAAGGGCCCCAAGTTTATGGTAACGCGCGGTGGAGCGCTGAGAGAGTCTAGCATTTATCAAAATACATGGAATGTTTTTTTGATGTAGTGCGGACAGTAAGTTGGGCCATAATTCTGTTTCCATGATAATTAGGCCTCTTGGTTTTACTCGGTTAATAAATCTTTTGACGGCACAGACCGAATCGAGTGGCACATAGAGATGGGTTACGTTTTGGGGCATCTTACGATAGAGTTCACGTGCCGTTGTGGTTGCGGTCGTGACTACTATATTAAGGCTAGGGTTTTCAGTAGCTAAGGTCCGAATAAGAGGGATGGCCCCCATGCTTTCCCCAACGCTTACGGTATGAAACCACAAAGGTTTGTGGTAATCAATTTTTGGTACCACACCTAAAAATTCCCACGCTCTGTGGCCATAAGGAGGTTTTTTGCGTCGGCAAAACTGAAATAAGGCGATTATTGGCGCAATGATGGTGGTGGTTACTTTATAAAGTAAGAGCAAAAGCTTTATTTTGAGCATAAATCTGGCCATTTTTCTTGAAGTTTAGTCCAAACAAGTTCTGGTTTAATATGCTTTAAGCAGGCAAAGGTTCCAAATCGACATTCGCGCTTGAAACATGGGTGGCATGGTTCTTCAGATTCAATAATGAGGGCATCGTCGGTTTGTGGAGGAGTGTAGCGAGTACTAGTAGAACCAAAAACAGCTGCTAAGCGTGTACCTACAGCAGCGGCAATGTGCATTAAACCGGAATCATTGCAGATAACTAGTTTACAAGCTGATAATAAATCGATGGCTTCTTCGATGGTAGTTTTGCCGGCAATGATACGGACACGCTGTTTAAGAGCTTCAGGTATATGACTTACTACTTCTTCCCCCGTCGCAACATCTTTAGGCGAACCAAAGATCCACACCTCGCTTTCAGAATTGTTTTCTAGATAACGTTGCGCGACATAAGCATAGAATTCAGGTGGCCATTTTTTGGCGGGGCCAAATTCAGCCCCTGGACATAAACCAAGTGGGGCTTTAGTAGAAACTATGTTGAATTTACTAAATAACAACGTAGCAGTAGGTAGTGGTTTAACCGTAAGTTGTGGTCGGAGAATGGTTTTTAGATCGTTTCGATCGTGCATATCTTTTTTAGGATAAGCCAGAGCGCTGTATCTTTCTACTAAAAGAGGGAACCGTTCTTTACCTGTGCGTAGGTCGTTTAACAAAAGATAACGACTTTCACCCTTCCAACCTGTGCGTTTTTTAATGCCTGCAAAAAGTGGAATTAAAGCACTCTTCCAAGAGTTAGGCAAAATAAAAGCCTGATCATAATGGGCTAGTTTAAGACTGCGACCTAACGCCCAACGTCCTTTTAAAGCAAAACTACCATGGCCAATTGGCATCAAAATCGTACGGTCTACTTCTGGCATGCGGTTTAAAACGTCAAGACACCACTTAGGCGCTAAAACATGCAAAGTAGCGTCGGGATATTGTGATTTAAGGGCTTTATAGAGACATTGTGACATGACAAGATCTCCAATCCAAGAAGGGGCTACAACCAAAATACGCATGATAATTTTTCCTGTTAAACGGATAATGCGACGTTTGTCGCTTTGATGGTATTTTAATGTATTTTGGTTAAAAAGATCTTGTTAGAAGAGAGTCTAGGGCTTTAATTTGAAGGATAAAGTCATTTTAGATGAGTTATTCACAGGTATAAACCGAAAAATTTAAAATATTTTTGTGTATAATCTTTTGAGGCTGTTATTATGCTGTGAATAAGTGCGTGTGCAAGTTTGTGGAGTAAAAAAAACGGCATTTTATGCACAAGAATTCACAATGGATTCACAATGGATTCACAAGAAGAGCACAAAATTGTGAGGCCAAAACTGTGTAAGAATCAAGTTTTGGCCCATGTTAGTAGTTAATTTCCCAAAGAGAAATTGGGCCAAGCTAAAAAGTGGAAATGGCAGGGTATAGTTTGTGTTTAAGTTGTATTTTTCCTGTGATAATTTGTGAATAATTTAGTCCAAAATGTAATTAAAGGTCAAAATAGAATCTTTTTCGCATTAATATTTGGTTGGAACATGATTATTACTAGTAAAAGCGCTTGAACAGATTATTTTTCGGTCAGAATCGTAATTATTAGGTACAATGTATACAACCTTTTGAACGTTCCCAGTAGCATGAAAACTGGAGAGAAGAAAGCTTTAAGCTTAAGGATATATTCATGATTATAGTAACAGGTGGTGCCGGTTTTATCGGTAGTAATCTCGTTAAAATGCTTAACGAACGTGGGCATAAAGATGTGGTTGTGGTCGATGATCTAACTGATGGTACAAAGTTTAAGAATATTGTTGATTTAGATATTTTCGATTACATGGATAAAGACACATTCATGGAACGAATTTTAAAGGGTGACAACTTTGTAGAATGGGGCACCATTGAGGGTGTATTCCATGAAGGCGCTTGTTCTTCTACCACCGAATGGAATGGTAAGTTCATAATGGAAGTAAATTATGAATATACAAAGAACTTGTTCCACTACTGTATTGCTCGCCATATTCCGTTTATCTACGCTTCATCTGCTGCAACTTACGGTGGTCGTACCGATAACTTCATTGAAGGTCGTCAATATGAACAGCCGCTCAATGTATATGGTTATACTAAGTTTTTGTTCGATGAGTACATGCGCAGATATTTGCCAAAGCTTACTTCCCCTGTAGTTGGTCTTAAGTACTTTAACGTTTACGGGCCACGTGAAAATCATAAAGGCACAATGGCCAGTGTAGCTTTCCATTTAAATAACCAAGTTTTAAAAGGTGAAAATCCTAAGTTGTTCCAAGGGACTGATGGCTATCCTGACGGTGGGCATATGCGTGACTTTGTTTACGTTGAAGACGTATGTAAAGTTAACCTTTGGTTCTTAGAACATAAGGGGCCATCTGGGGTTTATAACTGTGGTACAGGTAGAGCTGAACCATTTAGTAACATTGCGAAGGCGGTAATTAAGTACCATGGTCATGGGGAAATTGAATATATTCCATTCCCTGATCATTTGCGTGGTCGTTATCAGTCATTTACTCAGGCTGATTTAACTAAGCTTAGAGCTGCAGGATGTGACGTTGAATTTAAGACTGTCGCTGAAGGTGTAGCTGAATATATGAAGTGGCTTAACGAAAAGAAGTAAAATTATTCCATGGTCACTGTATTTTCAACTTATCATTTAAACAAGGCGCTTAGCGTAAGAGACTATCTTAAAGCTCAAGGTATCAACGCAGAGATCGGAAGAACTGGAGTTTCGCATCTAGTGCTTTGCACAGAAGATGAAGCTTTTAAAGCTCGCCGTTTGTTAGCGCAAATCGAGAGCCATGAAGATTATGCCCAAAAAGTGATGGGAGCCTCTTGGGAACAAGAAAGCAGTGATCGTGGTTCAACTCCTATTGTTTGGCCTAATGTCATTCAGCATTTTAAGCAAGTTAAGTTTACTGGGGCTATATTGCTATGCTGTGCGCTAGTTTTTGGTTTGCAGTTAATTTTTGATGGGGGAAACCCTAAGCCTATTTTTGACGCCCTGTCTTTTGATAGTGTCGCTATCATTAGTGGTTTTGAGATTTGGCGGGTGCTAACTCCTGCGATAATGCATGGTTCGTGGCTACACATCATTTTTAATTTAGTGATGTTTAATTTTTTAGCCACTCCTTTAGAGTTACGCCTCGGTTGGGGACGACTTTTAACCATTGTGGTGGCAAGTGCAGCTATAGGTAATATCTTCCAATATTATATTGGGGGACGCGTAGGCAATTTTTACGGGCTCTCTGGAGTCGTATATGGTCTAACCGGTTATTTAGCTGTAATGAGTCGTCGACCTGACTTAGCCCATGGTTTACGGATCATTCCAGGGTTATTCTTAGTCTCGTTGTTGTTCCTAGTTATTTCATTCTTGTTTATGTCTGACATTGCAAGTTATTGCCATTTAGGTGGTTTGTTAGCAGGTTTAGCCGTAGGCGCAATTGACCTAATTAAATTTGCCCAAAATAAAAGTGCTTAGTTAATTTATGGAATTAAATCCAAATTTTGGCTAGGTAATTAACAACCATTAACGTTATAAGGCCACAAGGTTTTTGCAATGTGGCCTTAAAATCAGAGTTTATAAAAACGTTTATTGCACTAAATATTCTGTAAAAATTACGTTTTTCACGATCCGGCGCCCCACACATTCGTCTGTTAGATCGGTAATTTTTTTACGTATTTCAGCTTGGATTGTTTGTCGGTTGGTATTGCCGGCGACAGATTTAGCTTCTTCATATCTTTTAGAGCTTAAGATGGTCACAATGGCGTCACGCAGTAATGGATCGTGTTCTTCAAGTAATGTAATGTCTCTAGAATCGGCAACCGAAATAACGACAGAAACTTTTATATAATTAAGTTTGGTCCCATTGTTACTTAAATTAGTTAAAAAAGGTTTCATTTCATAATAACCGGTTACAGGGAGAGCACTAGCTTCTTCTTCTGTTTTTTCCTTGCTATCACTTGAAGCAACTGCCGGCAACACAGTAGTTAAACTGGCGAAACAAATGCAAGATATCGTGAGCAATTTTGATAAAAATTTAAAGGCCATAAAAAATTCCTGTATTGTTTATGAGCGGTAACTAGTTAGTCTTTAGGGTGGCAATTTTGTGCACTGGCAATAATGGACCAACTGCGTTTACAAGTTTCATAAGTTTGAGTTCATTTTTAGTAAACATATCACTGTCATCATCAAGAGTAATGTAATTATGGCGTAATAACGTTGCATACATAACACGGAAAACAGTTGGTTCGGCAAACTCTGGTGAGTTGTCCGTGATATCAGCTGGTAATTCACGCCCACGCTTGATGGCAAGTTCAATAAATGAAGCTTCATTTAATGTTTTGTCGTCATGAGACATAATTACTTCAACCCCTATAAGATAACGGATTAGGTTTAAGTGAATACATTCACTCAAAATAAAAAGATGTTCTCTTTTGGCTGGGTTTAAAGAGTACAGTCCCTGACTGCAAATAATGTATTCATGGAGCTGCAGAACTTTTAAATAGTTTTTAATAGAGTCGTTGAGGATATCTTCTCTAATTGGACAATATAGCTCATGTCTCAAGAAATAAAAAACGTTTCTAGTGTGGGTTACCACATCTTCGTAGTTAATACTTTTATGTACAAAGATAATGGTTGCAATGAGTGCTGGTAAAGCAAAGAAGTGCAAAATATTATTTCTAAAGTAGGTTAAATAAATAATTTGTTTGGCCGAAGGTGAGGCCACTTCTTCGTCTTGTTGCTTAATAACATGAAATGGATGTAACTCCATAGCTTGTTTAACCATTACGCTGCCAGGGATCTCTGGTAGGGCAATGTTTAAATTGCTATTTTTAAGGAGCATGAGGTAGAAGTTAATTACTTCCGCTAGCTTTTTCAGGGACAATTTATGTTTGCCAACTGAAAGGAGGGCTAAAGCTGATAAATTAAGCCCATTTACGGCGGCTGAAGCGTTGAGGTTCATGATAATTTCGTCAGACAAGAGGTTTACGGTATCATGAAGCCATTCTGGACGCGCGAGGCCATTTTCTTGAATACTGTTACGCCAATTGGGTACGTGTTCACGGAGGAAAGTCGGTAGGGTAATAGGTTCCCCAAAAGTGACGTAACCACGCCCATAGTAACGAAATCTTTTGTAAATATTTAACAAATTCCAGGCGCTTTCTTTTTCTTTTTTGGCGCCTTTTAATTCGTCCATGTAAGCGTTTACTTCCATGACCTTTTCGTAGCCAAGATACATCGGAATAAAGGTTATAGGGCGTTCAATGCCTCGCAACTGAGTTTGAACTGCCATCGCTACAATCCCAGTTCTAGGAGGTAGGGTGCGTCCTGTTCTTGAGCGTCCCCCTTCAATGTAGAACTCCGTGCTGTATCCTTTCATAAAGAGGGTGCTTAAATACTCCCGAAATACTGCTGTATAGAGTTTATCGCCCTTGAACTTACGGCGCATAAAAAAGGCGCCACATTTACGTAAGAATTTACTGATTGGGAAAAAGTTAAGGTTGTTGCCGGCAACTACGTGAGGTACGACTAGACCTTCTTTGGTAAAGACGTATGAAGTTAAAAGGTAATCCATGTGGCTACGGTGGCATGGGATATAAACGATTTCATGCCCTGAGTGGATAAGCTCACGCACTCTTTCGGCTCCATGCACCGATAAGCCTTGATATAGTTTATTCCAAACCAAATGTAAGATGGCCCCAAGGCAACGTATAAGGTGGTAGGAAATATTAGAAACTATTTCATCAAGCATTTGATAGGCTTGATTCTTAATTTCAGTATGATTTTTCCCCGTTTCGCGCATGACTTCATTGATAGCAGCTTCAATATTAGGGGACTCTAAGAGTTCATTGATAAGGGCGGCGCGATTCAGAAGTCTTGGGCCAATAATGTCTTTGTAACGTCGTTCAAAATGTAATCTACAGGCGCGGGCGAGGATGGTCGACGTATCGTGTTGCTTATTAGGGTGAGTGATAAGGCGTTTTAGTTGAATCGGGCCAGAGCAAACCGTCATATTGTCATAACCAAAAAACATTAACCGGAAAAACTTTTTAAAGGCGGTCATTGGTTTATTAACATCATCTCGACAGGTTTCGTTTTCATGGCCTGGGTTTCGAGACCACACGATAGTTACTGGAATGATTTGTAATTGAGTATTGTTTAATTGGCAGTGAGAGATCCAACGAGCAAAGATTTTTTCAAAATGGTAGTCACAAACATTGTTGTTGAAAAACCAATTGACCTTTTTCATATAAGCGGTACGCGGAAAATCTTCGCCTCCAATTTCTAGACGAGAAAAAGGGTTAGGTAAGCCGTTACGTTTGGTAAGTTTTTCTAGGGTAAGTAGATCTGAAATTGAATTTGATTGCATTACGTAGACTACAGGTATGTTCGGATCATAACCTGTGAGTTCTGATTTCACATCATTAGTTCTGGTGCAACATTTCGCAAAATATTTTACTGGCAGATAGAATACTGCTCTTTTTAGTAAAGTAGACCACATACTCACCTTCCTTCAATTAAAGGGAACGCACAGATGACGATAACGCTTGCTCCCGTTGCAATTACATCGGATGTCTCCGGAGTATGAGTGATCATACATTTTTTTTAACGTAAAGTATGTGAGATTTGTGTGATAAATAAAGGATTGGTGTTTTATGAGTCACATCCTTAGCTATTATTTACATTATAAAACAAGTGGCGTATCAAGCTTTCTAAGAAAAATTCTGGTTCAGTGCAAAATCTTGTGGAATTTGACTATTAGGCCGGCGCTACTTTGGTTGGGTAGGACTTCAAATAAAAGATGTTTCTACCCTCTTTCATCTATTAAAAAACACTCTGGTTTTTACAATCAGAAATGTGCTTTGTGTTTGTTATCACTAAGAAGATCCGAAGTAATTAAAGATCCTTTATCAGTAAGATGATCTGACAATACATCATCTTTAGGTGGCACAATAGTTTCGACAAACAATAAACCTCAGACTGGATGAGGTTTACAAAGGAGCCAAAACTATGAATAAAACCCTTTATAGTGTAGAATTTAGAAAAAGTATAGTTAGTGAAATTCTGGTAGCAAGAGCCGGTAATCTAAACTTTAACATGGCGGCTTTTGTTAGAGAAAAGCACCCAGACCTCGTTATCAAACGAGTTTACGTTTGGATTCGTGCCCTTGCAGAATCAGTAGGCAAGGAATTAGGAATGAGTATCAACGAAGTCTATAACAAGACCGATAACGCAGCAAATGAACTAAGCTTAGAACAAAAGCGCCGTCTGATTGAACAAAAGATTCAAGCTTGTCTAAAAAAAAGAGTAGAAGAAGTTTGATTACTGCATAAGGTCTGTGTAGCCTTGATCAAGGTAAGGATCTTTAGTAGTGGTTTGTTTTTGGTTATTTAAATCTTACTAAATTTTCTTACCACTTCAATTTTTCCCGTCTCGAAATTAGTCTAATTTTTATCAAACCCACATATTTTTACACAGACCCAAAATTCTTAGTTGGCGAATACGCTTCATAATGCCTGTTTGAGTACTCGTTCCTGTGCTATAATTTTCAATCATTTTGAGTGTGTTTTTAGGTGACTTTCAAAAGCACATAAGTAAGCTATAAGATTAGGTTTATTAAGCTAAAATCTGCAGCTTTAAACGGAGAGTAATCATGATTTGTTCGTGTGAACAAGACAATGAGAAGTTAGTGCAATATGCTCGGTTAGTTAGTCTTGCCGGGATTGTATCGGTGTGCACGGCTGCAACTTTGATTGTTATTAGAATTATTGCCTTATTATTGACTGATTCTTCTGCTATCTTAGCCTCATTAACAGATTCTGTTATGGATATCTGCTCTTCTATTTTCAACTTGATAGCCATTAAGTATGCCATGATGCCGGCGGACAAAGACCATCATTATGGACATTGGAAAGCTGAAGCTTTATCAGGAATTGGGCAATGCGCCTTTATTAGTGGCTCAGCATTATTTTTGGTGTTCCATGGCATTATGCGTATCATGCATCCCCAAAAGATCGAAAACATTGATGTCGGGATGGTGGTTACCGTAATAGCCATGATCATGACTATTGGCGTAGTGATGTTGCAAACTTACGTGGCCCGTAAGACTAATAGTGTTGCTATTAAAGCCGATAGGTTGCACTACGCTAGTGATATTTTGTTAAACACTGGCGTCTTGGTTTCATTATTTTTATCTCACTTTGGGGTAATTCAGGCAGATGGCATTTTTGCGGTGTTGCTTGGTTTTTATATCTTCGGTAGTGCCATTGGTATTTTTAGAGGGGCGATTAGAATTTTATTGGACGCCGAATTGCCTCAGGAGGATATTGCTAAAATAGAAACCACTATCTTGGAAGTTCCTGGAGTTAGTGGCTTACACGATTTAAGAACGAGACAGTCAGGTCCATGTCAATTTATTCAAGCTCACCTTGAAATAGATAAAGATTTGACCTTAGAACGGGCTCATGAGGTCGCTGATGCCGCTGAAAATGCAGTGCATGAAATCTTCCCTGAAGCCGATATTACCTTGCACATGGAACCTGTGATGAAACACTAAGGTAAAGTGTAGGCTACCATGATGATTAAAGGTGGCTCAATGGCTGACCATTTTATAACCTTTACAGCTAAGTAAAACGGAATAACGAAAGCATGGCTCAAATACAAGCACAAGAAGAAATAGTACAGACCGTATGGAATAATATTCGAGCAGAAGCTCGAGAAATGATGACGCAAGAGCCAATGCTCGGGAGCTTTTTTTTACAATCCATTTTAAATCAGCAGACTTTTGCCGCTGCCTTGGGTTTTCAGTTGGCTAATCGTTTAGCTTCAGCGGTAATGCCAGCTGTGGTGTTAAGAGAGCTAATTAATGAAGTCTACAATAAAGATCCTAATGTAATCACGGCAGCAGCGCTCGACTTAAGAGCTGTCGTTGATAGAGATCCTGCAGTGGTTTATTATTCGTCTCCTCTTTTGTATCTTAAGGGTTTTTTAGCTATTCAATCTTATAGAGTTGCTCATTATCTTTGGATTGAAGGGCGACACGAAATAGCCTACTTCATGCAAAACCTAATCTCTATAACCTTTGGGGTTGATATCCACCCGGCTGCGAAAATCGGCCATGGGGTGATGTTTGACCACGCTACAGGTATTGTCATTGGGGAAACGGCAGTAGTTGGTGATAATGTTTCATTTTTGCATAATGTAACATTAGGTGGGACTGGGCACGAACAGGGCGACCGTCATCCAAAAGTACGTAGTGGGGTGATGATTGGTGCTGGGGCTAGTGTGCTAGGTAACATTGAAATAGGGGAAGGGGCCAAAATTGGGGCTGGTAGTGTAGTATTGCATCCAGTTAAGCCTCATACCTCGGTAGCTGGGGTCCCAGCGAAGGAAATCGGAATATGTCGTAGTGCGATGCCTTCTTTGGAAATGGACCAAGATTTGTAGTAAGGCGTCCATAAATTTAAAAATTAAATTCGGAAAACTAGTAAATGAAATCCATTGGTGGGTGTTTGTTACTTCTAGCTTGGTTGTTTGTAGTTTTTAATGCATACGTTCCAGGTGTTTTTCGGCATGTTTCGGCTTTGTTGTTGTGGCTGGCAGCCTGTATTCTTTTTTTTCAAGCTAATAAGGCATCACAGAAGCAAATTACTATTCTGTCGGTGGTGACATTAGCTCTTATTGGCTTGGTATATGGCCTAGGTGGAACAGTTGAGTGGGCTCGGTTTTTTGAGATCAACGAAACCATGTGTGCCATGTTTGCGGCGGGTAGCTTTTTAAGTTTAATAACGCATAAAGCCGAGCATAGGCAAAATTTAACCGGGGCAAAGGGGATTTTTAGTACCTATTGCGCGGCCAATATTTTAGGTGGAGTTATAAATTTAGCCTCTATTTATGTTATTGGCGATCGCTTGAGCCAAAAGGGGAAGCTTAGCCAAGAACAGGTGGAGTTGATTAGTCGTGGCTTTTGCGCCGCTGCCTATTGGTCCCCATTTTTTGTTGGTTGCGCCGTTGCTTTATCCTTATCTCATGGCATGGAATTAAGCGTAACAATTCCATGTGGGATTTTATTATCTCTTATCACCATGTTGGTTTCTTATGGGGAAATTCGGGCCTCATATCGTAAAAAAAGTTTTGAGGCTGCTAAAACAGGGAATATTGGACCTTCAATGGCTGATTTTGAAGGGTATTCTCTTAGTTTTAAAGAACTAAGATTGCCGTTGGCTCTTGTTTTAGGAGTGTTGCTCTTTCACTTGTTAGATCCAAGCCGTAGCATTTTGATTGTCATTTCGATTGTGGTACCAACAGTTGTTTTTATCGCAATGGAAAAGCAAAATTTTCGAACCAAAATCCATGACCAGATCCATGATAATTTCCCTTCAATGGGTGGGCAAATTGCTCTTTATCTAGTGGCGGGGGCTATGTCGACGGCTATTTTAGCGTTGCTTAAAGTAAAACATATCGACTTTTTAACGGGGCTTATTTCGTCGTTTGGTCCGCTAGAAGCGTTTGGAGTCCTGATTTTAATTGTCGCGATTTCATATTGCGGGCTCCACCCTATTATCACGATTTACTCCCTTATCCCTTTGTTGTTAAATTTTAATCCTGATCCAACATTAGTAGGTTTATTGATCGTAGTAGGCTGGGGACTAGGTATTACAGTTTCGCCTCTAAGTGCGGCCAACTTGTCTTTTTTAGGACGCTACCATACTTCGGGCAAAATGATTCTTAAAATGAACAAATTATTTGTTTTAAAGATCTTGTTGGCGTGTTTGGGGATTTTTTGGCTTGAGACTTGGCTTAAGTCTTGGTTAAATTTTTAATTCCTTAACGAGTTTTATATTGGGCTCAGGGGCAAGAGTATGGTATCCAAAGTTCAGGTTTTAACTGAACTCGGCAAGAAGTCCCCCACCTCTATAGGTGGGGGAGGATGTCACATTAGTTTTGGTTTTCCATCTTGTCAAGAATGCCACGCAATCTGCTTTGCCAATTTTTTTGGTTTTCTTGTAATAGGTTATTGCGGTCTTTAAGTAAGCTATTTTCTGTTTGTAGTTTGCGGACTTCGCGTTCTAACTCAAAGCTATGTTGAGCTATATCTGCTTGATTAGACTGTTTGGCTAGAGCCTTTTGAGCTAAAGATTCAAGTTCATCAAAGATCTTATTTAATTCTTGGGCTTCCATATATCGTTCCTAGGGCATTTCTGAGCTGAGGCTTAGGCTTGGGTTTGATTAGCCTTATAGCATCTTATGGTAGCACTATTACAACTAGCTTGGAGGAATTGAGGTCTAATATTGCTAAATATTATGAAGTTGTTAAAAAAGCCACCTGTAAAAAAGGTGGCTTTAGGTTAATTAACCGCGGAGCAATTTCGGGCTAAGTTGGCGGAGATGATTTCGCCTCGAGACTTTACCGCCTCTTCTAGACTATTGTATGGTCCGATATTAAGGGAGTAAACGTACCCACCGCCCATTTGTTTTAAAACCACAGTTGATTGCTTACCGATAAAAGCAAGTTTAGCTTTTTGGCTTTCTGCTTCTCTAGCTGTTCTAAAGTTATCCGTACCACATTGAATATAGAATTTGCCTTTGTTTTTTTGTCGCTCAGCAAATTGAATAGTCTGTGGGTTAGAACCGCCTGAAGCGAGGTTGTTATTTCGGGCCATTTGTTGTTGCCGTTTCTTCTCAGCTGCCAAACGTTTTTTCTCGAGGGCTTGCTGTCTAAGTTCGGCTTCATGTCTTGCTTTGGCTTCTAAGGCTTCTTGTTTTTCTCGGCGTTTTCTTGCTAGTTCTTTGCGGTATGCCGCTTCTTTTTGGGCTGATTCAGCTTCGTAGTTACGGGTGATCTTAACTCCAGAACCGGTGTCTAATTCCTTATTTTCCAAGATTTCGGTGTAATCATAAGTCTGAATGTCAGCCGCCTTTTTGCGATTAGAGGTAGTTTGTTCAGTCTTAGCTTTAACAGGTGTAACTTGGGTTTTAGGTAGAGAACGCAAAGCAACCAAGGCAGCGATAATGCCACCAATGATCAAGAAGATCACCAAGAACCCAACGGTTTTACCGGCGGGTGTGCTCATTAAGCCTCCGCTTTTTTTGTTTTTAGCGGAGGACGTTCTTTTAGTGGTGGCTTTAACGGGCATGTGTTACATACGATCCATTACTTTAATGCCTAATAAATCAAGACCAGTGCTTAAAATACCAGCAGTGGTCTTACACAAAGACAAACGGCTGCTACGTACTTCTGGCGCCACGTCTTCTTTGTTTACTGGGCAAGCTTCATAGAAGCGCATAAATAAACCAGCCAACTGATAGAGGTAAGCACATAACAGATGTGGCATGGTCTTTTCAGCTACTTGATTTACAGTTTCATTAAATTTAAGCATGTGCTGAGCTAAATCTTTTTCAGCTTCTTCAGTTAAAGTAATAGCGCCAGGAGTTACAGTTGCTTTACGGAAAATAGCTTGGATACGGCTGTAAGCATATTGGAGATATGGAGCCGTGTTGCCTTCGAAAGTAAGCATATTGTCCCAATCGAAGATATAGTCAGTTGTTCTGTTCTTTGACAAGTCAGCATATTTAACCGCGCCCATGGCTACAGCGTTGATTACTTGTTCACGTTCGGCTGGAGAAAGATCACTGCTCTTGTCTTCCATTAACACGCGAGCACGGCTTAGAGCTTCAGTTAAGAGATCTTTAAGCTTAACGGTACCACCACTTCTGGTCTTAAATGGGCGGCCGTCTTTACCGAGCATCATACCAAAAGATGCGTGTTCAAGAGAAACACCTTCAGGTACATAACCTGCTAAGCGAGCAATTTCCCAAGCCATGAGTAAGTGTTCGTGCTGTCTAGAATCGGCAAAGCAGATGATACGACGAGCATTAAACTTTTCACAACGGTACTTAGTACATGCTATGTCGGTGGTAGTGTAGAGGAAGCCACCATCGCTCTTTTGAACGATTACGCCACGCGGGTTGTTTTCTTTATCTTTAAATGAATCGAGGTATACAACCATTGCACCTTGGTCTTTTACAGCCAAGCCTTTTTGCACTAGGTCTTCTACTAGTGGTTTAAGCATTGGGTTGTAAAGACTTTCACCCATTACGTCTTTATCGGTAAGGGTGATGTTTAAACGACGGTAAATATCTTCGTTTTGTTCCATGGTGATTTTTACAAGCTTTTGCCACATAGCATGACAATATTCATCACCACTTTGAAGCTTAACTACATAGCCACGGGCTTTAACGGCGAATTCTTCGTCGCTGTCATAGCATACCTTAGCTTCGCGATAGAATGATTCTAGATCGCTCAGTTCCATAGCATCAGCTTTTTCATTTTCTTTCTTTTCGAGATAAGCGATAAGCATCCCGAACTGGGTGCCCCAGTCACCGATATGGTTAGCTCTGATAACCTTGTTACCTAAAAATTCGAGTACACGTACAACTGCGTCACCGATTACGGTTGAACGAATGTGGTGTACAGCCATTTCTTTGGCTACGTTAGGAGATGAGTAATCAACAACTGTAGTTACTGGAGGAACTGCACTCTTAACGCCAAATTTTGGATCGGTAGAGATGGCGTTAATAGCTTCTGCTAAGAAGTCAGAGTTAGCGTAAAAATTAATAAAACCAGGACCGGCAATTTCCACCTTAGCAATGCGATTATCAGTTGGAATTTTAGCTACAATGAGAGCGGCAATTTCGGCAGGCTTCTTCTGCATTGGCTTACTTAAGAGCATAGCCAGGTTGGTTGCGAAATCACCATGGCTCTTATCCTTGGTGTTTTCAACCATGATGCGTATTTTGGCATCAGCTGGAAGCAGACCCTGTTCCGCGAAGTCATTGACGATGGAAGCAAGTTTTTCCTGGATATAATTTTTCATGTCTTTAGGCTCTGATTTGTTTGTTATCTAAAAATAATGTGTAATTTTACTTCTTTAAGGTAAATTTTTCTAGATTAAAGAAGAATCACATAAAGTTAAAAACAGTTTGTCGGGTCGATTTCGATAACTAAGTGATTATCGTATTTACGATTAATTTCTTCTGCTTTAGCGGTGAGTAGATTTAAAAAGCGCCCTAAAATCATGCGATTAGGGGCAATTATAATTAAGAACATGTGGTAGCGATTTATTCGTTTATCGATAAAAGGCTTAAGTGGGTGCGAATACTGAACTTCAGGAAAGTCAGATATTAGCTTTTGGTCGATAACGAGATAGACCTCGTTTAAAAAACTAGCAACTTTGGTGGCTTGAGGTGAATCCGCTTTGATAGCAGCCATGGCCTTAAAAGGAGGAAGCTCACAGTAAGCCCGTTCTTTAAGACAATCTTTCGCAAAACCATCGTAACCAAAATTTAGTAGTTGTTGTAAAAATTTATGCTGTGGTTGGTAGGTTTGGAGTAGTACTCGTCCTTTTTTAGCCCCTCTACCAGCACGACCTGAAACTTGGGTGATGAGTTGAGCTGCATATTCAGTAGCTCGAAAATCGTTGGAATTTAAAAAACTATCGATGTCTAAAATACCCACTAAGGTTACATCAGGGAAATGATGGCCTTTGGCTAAAATTTGCGTTCCAACTAAGATTTGATACTTATGCACTAACACATCAGCTAAGATTTTATTGATGGAGCCCTTTTGGGTAGTCGTATCACGATCAATGCGGATAATACCAGTGGTTGGAAACACTTGGCTTAAATATTCGCATATTTTTTCAGTTCCTGTACCGGTCGCAACTAGCCTTGAAGAGCCACAAGCAGGACAGTATCTAGGGATAGGGTAGATTGTTTCACAGTGATGGCATTTTAGTACATTACTTGAAGCATGAAGAAATAAATTCGACGAGCAATGCTCACAAGTAAGCACGTGTCCACAATCGTGGCAAATCATTTTAGGGGCGTAGCCTCTACGGTTTAACAAAAACAGGACTTGATTACCGGCTTTTAATTCCGTAGCTGTGGCCGTAAGCAATTCTTGTGACAGGCCTGCGTTTACGGTGGCATGGCGCATATCAATAAGGTTTATTTCTGGCACTTGGGCATCGGCTGCCCGCTGTGTGAGTTTTAATTCGATATATTTACCATGTATAGCGTTATTTAAGCTTTCGATAGAAGGTGTGGCCGTCCCTAAAACGACTGGAATGTTAAGTGCCCGCGCTCGCATGATAGCGAGATCGCGACAGTGGTATAAAAAGCCATCTCCTTGGCGATAGGAGGAATCGTGTTCTTCATCGATAACGATGATACCAAGGTTAGGTATTTCGGCAAATATTGCACTGCGTGTACCAATGAGAATCGCAGCCTCATTGTTTTTTATCCGCAAAAATGCTTCCAAGCGTTCTGTATTATTCATCGCAGAATGGATACTAACGACAGGTACGTTAAACCGATTGTAAAAACGATTAAACGTTTGCGGAGTTAGATTGATTTCCGGCACTAAAATTAAGGCTTGTTGTTTCTTTTTTAGACAATGGTGAATTAACTGAAGGTAGACTTCAGTTTTCCCGGAACCGGTAACTCCATTGATTAGAAATACCCCAAAACCTTTATGTTTAGTGATGGTGTCAAACGCCACTTGCTGTTCTTGGTTTAATGTAAGTTCATTGCTGACAGTAATCGGGTTTTGATCCCATGGAGTTCTATTTCGTACATCTATGGTTTTTATTAGTGCGCGCGCTAAAAGTTTATTGATAGTAGTACGGGCAATACCGCGGTCTCTTAGGACTGAAGAGGCGGTAGGGCCATTAGCGATAATTTCGAGAGCTTTTAGGCAGGCGGGAGATCTTTTTAAAATAGTTTTAGCTTCAGGGTTTTGAGTTGAACAAAAACCTTCAATTTCTTTAAGTTCGGCCGCTTCTCCTTTGCGTAAAGCCGGCGGAACAGCGCTTAACACTACCTCTCCTATAGGGTAGTGATAGTAATCTGAAGCCCAAGAAAGTAGTTTTAACATGTGAGGTGAGAATAATGGCACCTCATCAACAAGTTTGATAATGGGTTTGATCTTAGCAGGAGTATGGTATGTAGGTGTTGTGGAAGTTGATACAACCACGCCGATGACCTTTTTGGGGCCAAAAGGAACGAGCACTCTAAAGCCTGATAAATCCGTATAGGCTAGTGTTGATGCGGGCTTATCATCCATAAGAGTCGGATTATACGCATACTCAAAAGATTTGCGGAGTGGTATATTAAGAACAACTTGCAGATACATACATTAATAAGACAAAAGTTTTTTGAAGTTTACTTGCAACTTTGCAGTTTATAATATATCATGCGATCCGTAAATTTTTGTTTTAATTTTGTGTGGTGTTTAGCGTTCTAACGGTTAAATGGCGACACAACTCTTTTGAGGTTCCTATGAAAAAAGATATTCACCCAGCTTACGGCGAAATCACCGTTAAGTGCTCATGCGGTAACGTATTTACCACCAGTTCAACCATCGGTCACGATATTCAGATCGATGTATGCTCAGTTTGCCACCCATTCTATACCGGCAAGCAGAAGATCGTTGACAACGGTGGCCGTGTAGAACGTTTCAACAAGCGTTTTGCTATGCTCGGTTCAAAGAAGTAATTCTGCGAAACTATTAGAAGAAACCCGCCCCAATGGCGGGTTTCTTCGTTAAGACCTAGGGTCAATCTTGCGAAAAAAAGCTTAAAGTCTTATTCTATAAAGAGTTTATCTAATTTTAGTGAAAATAAGATGTAATACGTGCTAACTATGAATAAAGCAATTATTTTTCGTGAATTTCGCTAGAGTGTACACAGAATTTTGGTTGTATAACTATTATCATATTAAAATAGTGGGATAATGTTTTAACTGAACTCGGCAAGAAGTCCCCCACCTCTAAGGTGGTGAGATGAATTGCCGAAATCTACAAAACATAGAACCGTGGGATACACGGGGTTAGCTCGTTGATACTGTACTCATTAGAGTGCTTGAGCGAGAACTGA
>UQCV01000033.1 GCA_900539665.1 uncultured Succinivibrionaceae bacterium
AAAAAAAACAATTCATCTCCCACCTAAAGAGGAAGGAGTCTTCTTGGAGATTTTAGATAAAAGTGGTGATTGGCTTTTTTGGGGGGGTTACCAAAGTCAATGAATCACTGAGCGCAAATTATAACATTAAACTAAAAATAATACTAGTATTTATATTTATAAATTTACTTAAACTATGAATAAGCCAAGATGAATGGATAAAGGTGAATGGATAAAGGCGATAAGGAGACCACATCAAATGGCTTGTGGCAAATAGTAGCCTTTAAGCTGCATCTTATAAGTTAAGCGGAAAATTTTTAATTTGGCTCTACCTAGGGTTTAAGTTAGGAGCGGTTGGTGTTTTAAGTTTGCGTGGATTAATGGTTTAAATCTTTTCCTAAAGATCTTTAATGTTTGCGCGCCATGACTTTTAGAGTCGAAGCCAATTTGAGGATGTAAATGGAGGTGGAGTTCAAATTTTCGTGCATAGTGGTAAAAATGCGGTACAATACGTATGAATTTGTCACATAAACATAATCTGTTTATATAAGAAAAACTGATAAACTCAGAGAGCTCTTTCTCACTTGTCACTGATTTTTCTCTTAAGTTTAATTCAAAGCATACAAAGCATACAAAGCCAAAGCTAATATAAGATAGCTCGAAAACTTCCTAAACTACTTTAACTTTAACGCCAGCTGTAAACGGTTAGTGTCAAGCAAGTTGCAACATTTGAGGCTAGTTTTTTTAGAAAGAATTTCAAATATTGAATAGCAATAATATATATGGCTATATCGGTGGCTATAGCCTCATCTAACGTTGGGTTTTTGGGTGTTTAGGTGGTGATTTTGGGTAGCCAAAGTGTTATTTTTCGAATTTCGGTTATGTCTATTCTAAAATTACAGCACTTGTAACCGAATTAAATTGGCAGCTTTAAAAAGAGGTTTCAAAATGGATAAAAACGAAATACAGAAAACAGAAAATGTGTTTCTCCAAAATGTTTTTGAAATTTTGGAATCTGCCCGAAAGAACGCCAAGACTGCCGTTAATATCGCTATGGTATATGCCTATTATGAAGTCGGCAGAATGATTGTGGAGGAAGAACAGCATGGCGAAAACCGTGCGGCTTACGGCAAGAAAATTTTACAGGAACTGTCCGAATATCTGACTAAAAATTTTGGAAAAGGCTTTTCAGTGGGCAATTTGAAAAACATCCGTCAGTTTTTCAAGGTATATTTCGCTGACCGAATTGGCGAAACAGTGTTTAGCTAATTTGAAAATCTCCCTGTTGTTGATACAGGCGGAAAGTTTTATCTCAGTTGGTCGCATTATCTGAAACTGATGCGAAATGAGAATATCGAGGAGCGCCAATTTTACGAAATTGAGTCCGTAAAAAACGATTGGAGCCTGAGTGAACTCAAGCGCCAGTATGATAGTTCTCTGTATGAACGTCTGGCACTTAGCACCAATAAGGAAAATGTTTACCGTCTTTCCATTGAAGGACACGGTAGAGACTCCAAAAGACGCAATCAAAGACCCTTATGTGCTTGAATTTTTAGGACTGCCGGAAGTAGGTAACAGATTTACAAACTAATAAGTTAATAAGCTATACCAAACATGCAAGCTAACATAAACTATTATTAGCAAACATAAACTATTACTTAAAGGAATTAACGGATTTAATAATGCAGTGGATTGATGTTGTTATTCTCGCGATAATTGTACTTAGTGCCTTAATCAGCGTAATGCGTGGCTTTGTGAAGGAAATGCTTTCTTTAGTTGCTTGGGTAGTTGCGTTTTTTGTGGCAGCCACCTTTTATGGTAATTTAGCTGGGTTATTTACCTTTATTGATAACGATATGGCGAAAATAGCCTTAGCCTTATTTGTCTTATTTATAGGGACCTTGATGGCTATTGGGGTCGTAAATCTTATCATTAGCATGATTTTAAAGAAGACAGGGCTCTCAGGTACAGACCGTATTTTAGGGGTGATCTTTGGGGCGGCGCGTGGTCTTTTGATTGTAATTTGCATGTGTGCAGTTATACAAATGTTGCTTCACTACGGTTTGTTTAAGAGTATAGAAACCTCTGAATGGTATTCTAAAGCTATAGTTTTGCCAGAATTTAACCGTGTTTCAGTGCAACTTTTGAAATACTTTGGTTTAATAAGTTAAATAGATTTGGTGGGATTGTGTCCTTTTAGATACAATCCCACCTTGTTTTTAGGCAGGAATAACCTAAGCTTTTGATTTGGTCATCTGTTTTACATGGGATTTTAAGTTTTTAGCCAAAAAATCTTAAAAATCTCTACTTTACAGGTGCAAAATTTTAATAGGCTTTATGCTATAATTGCCGCGGATTAGCCGACCTCCTTAAGGAGCGTTTTTAGTTCGGAAATAATGAAACTATTTTGAAGATTTATTGAAGGATTAAATCATTTAATTACTTCTAGCATCTTTAACAAAAACTAAAATTAAACTTTGAGTAGGCCGATCTTTTGCAAACGCTTATAGGCCTTAGGTCTTTAAGCGGAACATAATTAGTCTCCAGGAATTTTGAGGAATTTACGATGTGCGGAATCGTAGGCATTGTTGCCACTTCTCCAGTTAATCAGTCTCTGTATGATGCATTGACCGTACTTCAGCACCGCGGTCAAGATGCCGCTGGCATTATTACCATTAACGAAGGTAATTTTAAACAGAGAAAGGCCAATGGCCTTGTGAAGGATGTTTTTGAAACTAAGCACATGATGCGCCTCAAGGGCAACATCGGTATTGGTCACGTTCGTTACCCAACTGCCGGTTCCTCTTCCGCCGCAGAAGCTCAGCCATTTTATGTAAACAGCCCTTATGGGATTGCGCTCGCGCACAATGGTAACTTAACCAATGTACGTGAACTTCGTCAGCGTTGTGACGAATTCCATAGACACGTAAATACCACTTCTGACTCTGAAGTGTTACTCAATATTTTTGCTCATGAAATCGATGAATGCGATTCTGACAAGATTACGCCAGAAGATATTTTTGAAGCAGTACGTCGCGTAAACAGCCTTATCCGTGGGGCTTATGGCGTAGTTTCATTAATTATTGGGGTTGGTTTAGTGGCTTTCCGTGATCCACACGGGATTCGTCCATTAGTTCTTGGTGAACGTTTAGGCGAAGAAGGCAAGATCGAATATATGGTAGCGTCTGAAAGCGTAGCTCTTGATATTCTTGGCTTTAAGCTTGTACGTGACGTTGCTCCTGGTGAAGCTATTTTTATCAGTGAAAACGGGGTTCTTCACAGTGCTATCTGCGCTGAAAACCCAGTGCTTACTCCATGTATTTTTGAATACGTATACTTTGCTCGTCCAGATTCAATCATGAATGGCGTTTCTGTTTACGCTGCTCGTGTACACATGGGGACCATGCTTGGGGAAAAGATCAAGCGTGAACATCCGGATTTAGACATTGATGTGGTAATCCCAATTCCTGAAACTAGTTGCGACATCGCGGTTGAAATTGCCCGTTGCTTAGGTGTGCCTTACCGTCAGGGTTTTGTGAAGAACCGTTATATCGGCCGTACCTTCATTATGCCTGGCCAGAAACAACGTAAGAAGAGCGTTCGCAATAAGTTAAACCCAATTCCTGCAGAATTTAAGGGTAAGAAAGTATTGCTTGTTGATGACTCTATCGTACGTGGGACCACTTCTGGACAAATCGTTGATATGGCTCATGAAGCTGGGGCTGATAAGGTTTACTTTGCTTCAGCAGCTCCTGAAATCAGATACCCTAATGTTTACGGGATCGATATGCCATCAAGCAACGAACTCATTGCTTACGGTAAGACTGTAGATGAAGTTTGCACTATGATTAGAGCAGACGGTTTAATTTACCAGTCTCTTGAAGACTTAGAAAAGGCTGTACGTCTTGAAAATCCAGAACTCAATCAATTTGAAACTTCTGTATTTAGTGGCAAGTACGTAACTGACGATATCAATGAAGAATACCTTAGCTTCTTAGATAGCGTACGTAACGACGATGCTAAAGCTGATAAGGCTTGGAACGACAGCACTGAAAACCTCGAAATCTACAACGAAGCATAAGATTCCTAGGTTAGTTGAAAGTTTATTAGGTAAAAACTTTAAAGCGTAAAAGCTTTAAAAACTAAAAAACTTAAGCTTTTAACTGAACTCGTGACATCCTCCCCCACCTCTATAGGTGGGGGAGGATGTCACGAGTGTTTAGTAAAGATTAGGTCGCTATGTTTATAGTGGCCTATTTTTATGTAAAAAACTTCGCCTACCTAAGTTATCCTCGCATTACAACGCAGCCATTTTGCGTCCAAAATATGAAATGTGCTGGCGTCTTTAGATAAAGAAAAAGCTAGGCTTGGAACCTAAATTCAAGCCACCAGGCCTTAATCACCATTCATTCCTGTGGTCTTTGTTCAAAAATCTACTTCTTTGTTTGTATTTGTATAAAATCCCCCGTTTTACTGTGTTATCATATTGATGTTAAAAAATTGTTTTATTTTGCCGGAACTTAGGTTTCGCCAATAGGAATATTCATCTATGAAATTGCGTATGCTATCTTTAGCTGCCGGGGTTATGCTTGTAGCCGGTGCAGTTTTAACTTTCAGTGCTTCAGTTCCTGCTCAAGCCAAAGAATTATCTAAGCAAGAGATTGAACAGATCGTTCACGACTACATTCTTAATCACCCTGAAGTTTTAGTACAGGCCGGGGAAAAGATTAAGCAACAAGAAGTAGCTAAGGCTAAAGCTGAAAAGGCAAATGCGTTAAAAGAACTTTTAGCTAATGGGGCTATCCCAACTAGTGGGCCAGCTGATGCTACTCATACTATTGTTGAATTCTTTGATTACAACTGTGGTTACTGTAAGCGTGCTAAACCAGTATTCATGCAGGTTTTAAATAAGTATCCAAAGACCAAATATGTTTACGTAGAATTCCCAATTCTTTCAGAAATCTCAGGAAAAGCTGCGCGCATTGGTTTAGCTGTATACCAAATGGATCCTGCTAAATACGTTGAATACCACAATGAGCTTATGACTAGACAAGGTCGCTTGAGTGATGAAATTACTCTGCAGGCTTTGGTTGAAAAGCTTGGTTTTAAGTGGGATGAAGTTAAAGCGCTTTCTGAAAAACCAGAAGTGGGCGAACTTATTAGACAAATTCGAATATATGCTCAAAAGATGGAAGTTACCGGTACTCCGGCCTTCATTATTGATGGTCAGGAATTACACGGGGCTCCAACTGATATTAGCGCAGTTGAAGCATTACTTAAGTAATTCTAATTCTATGTAAATAAAACTTAACTCAAAGCTCATTAACAAAGGTCAAGATGTAAGTAACTTTAAGCAAGTTTTAGGGCTAAAAAGGTCAGGTTTCATAAAGAACCTGGCCTTTTGTTTTTAAGAAAACCCAAAAGGTTTCATATTGTTTGGCGCTTGGAATTTTAGAGTTAAAGCGCTAAAGTTACATAAAATTTTTGGAAGAGGAAAGGGGATAAATTTTTCTGCTCGAGCTTAAGAGCTAAAAGCAGCTAGTATTTGAAAAATCTCGCCTCACGCTGTAAAATGCAAGAGTCGCAAGGGCGTTGGTTTATAATGGCTTTTGTTGATGAATTATTAAAACATTTCTCAGGGCGGGGCGTAATTCCCCACCGGCGGTATAGCCCGCGAGCTTCTAAGCATGACCCGGTGCAATTCCGGAGCCGACGGTATAGTCCGGATAGGAGAGAATTGACGTTTTTTGGGGAGTTCCTTCAAAAAAACAATTACCCAATTCACAGAGCCCTGACTTACGTTTATTTACGTGGAGAAAAACCGTGAGTCAAATTAGTCTGTTAGATATTTTTGCAACCGATCCGATTGAACGTGTTGAACTTGCTTTAGCTGCTTTAAAAGCAGGTAAGGGCGTATTAGTTGTTGATGATGAAAACCGTGAAAACGAAGGCGACATCATTTTTGCAGCTGATGCTATGACCGAAGAACAAATGGCCATGATGATCAGATATTGTTCAGGTATCGTGTGTGTATGTATGCCAAAGAGCAAGATGGAAAAGTTAGAATTGCCACAGATGGTTTCTAACAACACTAGCTCATACGGCACCGCTTTTACCATTACCATTGAAGCTGCTCGTGGCGTAACCACTGGGGTTAGCGCACATGATCGTTTAACCACTATCAAGGCTGCTATTTCGCCAAATGCAGTTGCTTCTGACTTAAGTCACCCAGGTCACGTATTCCCACTCACTGCAAGAGAAGGTGGGGTGCTTGAACGTGATGGTCATACTGAAGCTTCTATCGACTTAGCACGTTTAGCTGGCTATTCACCAGCAGGGGTGCTTTGTGAACTTACTAACGATGATGGTTCAATGGCTCGTTTACCTCAAGTAGTAGCTTTTGCATTACAGCATCAAATGACTGTAGTAAGCATCCTCGATATCATTGCTTACCGTAAAGCTAAAAACGTTTAGTTAAAACGATAACACCCAGCTATTAGTAAAAACTTTGAAAGGATAATTAGAGAGTTCTAGTTATCCTTTTTTTGTTGACGCGTTTAGGTGACGATGGTAAGTGACGGCGTTTTAAGTGACAGGGGAAAAAATTTAGGAGCTGTAAAGTGATTTTAGGTTGGAGTCTAGCCTTGCTCTTTAGTAAAGCGCCAAATGCAGTCAATAATTAAGATTAAGGCTAGTTTTAACCTCCTCTCTGATCCTTTCTTTACCTAGCTTGTTCTTTATATAGTAAACTTTAGGGAGAGTGGAGGTTCGATGATAAATGAACTAATTTTTTAGCCTTAGGTACTTAGTACTTAAGGCCAAGTGCTTAGCCTAAGTTTTTAGTGCTTAGTGCTTAGTGCTTAATTAGTTCAGCGATCCCACGCGCACTATGAGCTAAGATAGCTCCTAAAGCGTCTGCTTCATTCATATCAAGTTGGTCGCCACGCACTACCATTTGCGTGGTATATGCTTGGCATTCGCCCCCAAAACATTGGCGGATTTCAAGATCTTCACGCAAAGTCATGTTGTGGATAGCCATGGAGTTATCTATAGCGTAACCAATCCCAGCCCCAACGCCTGCCATAACTAATGGCATGAGTATATCTAAACCATTACTACTGTGGTAGCCGTAGCCATAACGATCATAAGAGTAATGATCGTTATCTATAGCTTCACCGATGACCGCCCCGGCGGCTAAACCACCAACCCCACCAGCTACGGTGCCAACATAACCTTGTTTTGCATCGGTCGAAATGCTTGCAATGGTGCTATAAATTAAAATGTCGGCTTCATTTGGATTGTCAGTAATCATGTATTTAGAGTTAGTTCTAAGGTTGTAGATTAAGTAGCTCTTTAATGTGTCTGAAGCATTACGACCACTTAAATCACGAGTCATGATGTAGATTTTTTCAAGTTTAGAATCAGCTGGTTCCAAATTAAAGGTTTGAGAATAGCTAATGTTTAGTTGCAAGTCTTTGTAATCAGAAGCAGGACGTCCAGAAGTGGTGCATCCAACGGTAGCAAGGCAACATATAAATGTGGCTACAGCACTTAGTTTTTTCATGTTCATAAAAAACTCCCATGTGTTTTTAGCCTCGATGGGCTTTTAATTCTTATTGCTTGTATTATAGGATAACTTTTAAGATATGTGTGTATTTATTAGTTCAATATTTTATATTTTTATTTAAAAAATTTGTAATAGGGCAAGTTTTTGGAAAAAAGAAGGGCGTTACATGGGACTTACGCATTTGGGGGAGCTTGGTTCTGGTTTTGCTAAATGGCATTAAAAGACCAAATCTTTTAACGTTTTTAGAGAGGCTATACCAAATTTTTAGGGAGGCTGAACCAAAGTTTTAGAGAGACTGGGGGCACAGTTTTTAGGAAAAAATATTTCCTAGTTTTCTTATTTGTGGCTAAAACTTTAGTCATGTTTTGATGTGGTTAAAAATTTGTCATACTAAATATATTGACAGCGATTATTTTATTATATAATTTAAATTAGCGTTCATTAGTGGCTAACTCGCATAGGTGGAAGTGGAGGTTTTATGTTTACGGTTTATCATTCCAATGAACTTGAGGTGCTAGTAGAGCTTTGTATTCACTTGATGCAAATTTCAAGAAATAAATCAGGCGATCCTCTGTTGGTTCATCAGTTTGTGGTTCAACGCCCTGAAATCTTTACTTACCTAAAGCAAACTATTGCCCTTGAAACTGGAATAGCCACTCGTATTGAAAGCCAAACCATTTGGAAGTTTGTATGGGAGGCTGGGCGTGCCATTATGCCTAACTTCCCTGAAAGTAGTCCGTTTGACCGCAGTCCTTTGACTTTAAATATCTTGTCATTGTTTGAACAAGGTGATTTTAGCTTAAAAACTCCAGGTTCGACTGAAGAAAGCCTCGACCAAGATCTTGGTTTTAAAGATATCTTAGATTACATCACTGGCCATGATTATACTCCGTTTGATGGTGATTCCTTAACGGAACCATTAAAAAATGGGACTTTAGACCAAGCTCTAGCGCCAATTTATGCAAGTGAAGCCTATAAAAACGATCCATCAGGCCTAAACGCTACTTTAGAAACATCAGTTTCTTTAAACTCCGCCCGGACTCAAGGCCTTAATCTTCCGTTTATCGATAATTTGAAAAATGACTATGCCTCCCGCCGTTATGCTTTAGCTAGTCGTTTAGCGAGCGTGTACGAATGCTACCAAATTTACCGTCCTGATTGGATTCTCGCTTGGAAAAATGGTGATACCTCGTCTTGGCTGGGGGCAAATCCTGAGGCTAATAAAGTAAAGAATTGTCGCTGGATCGCAAGACTATGGCATGAATATATCATTAAAAACTCAGCTCAAGGGGAAGAAGAATGGGATCGTGCCACTGCTATTGCTTCAATTTTAACGACGCTTAAAAACCCAAGTGCGCAAACTTTAGAGCGTATCAAGACCGCTTTACCGCAAGATATCTACGTTTTTGGGGCGTCTTCTTTACCGCCTTCAGCCTTTGATGTGCTTATTGCTTTGGGACATTACATCAATGTGCATTTTATGCTTTGTAATCCATGCCGCGAATATTGGGGCGATTTAGCGTCTAGCCTTGAGGTGAAAAAACTCCGGGCTATCGTTTCTAAACGCGCGGTCATGAAACCTAATCAAACTTTAGGGATTGATTTTAGCCAAACAGCTACCGATGAAAATTCTTGGCTCGAAAAAACTATGCATTACGACAAATTGACGGCTGATTGTTTTAATGCTTCGTTTGAGAATCTAATTGCTCATCCGCTCTTGTTGTCATTAGGCAAGCAAGGGCGTGACATGTTATCAGTATTAACAGAAAAGATGTATAGCCAAGGTGATGACCAGGTTAATGAAATCTTTGCTTTTGTGCCAAGTGTAGCCACGGACCCCAAAACCCCAGAGCCAAGTCTTCTTAAAAGATTACAAGCTGATATTTTAAATGGCCGAACCGAGCAAGACGAAACTGGACGCTACGCCCTAAATCCTACCGATACTTCAGTGCAAATTGTAGGTTGCGCCGGCAAACTTCGAGAAATTCAAGAACTTTACGATGCAGTGCTAGACGCATTTATGGCGGACCCAACTTTAACACCACGTGACGTGGTTGTGATGGTACCTAATTTAAAATCATATGTGCCTTATATCCGGGCCGTGTTTGCCATGAACGATACCTTCGTGACTAAACTTAGATATCGTATTTGTGACCGGAGCTTAAAAGAAGAAAATCCTTGTTTAAAAGCTGTGTGTCGGATGCTTAAGTTAAATGACACGCCATTAACGGCGTTAGAACTCGTTGATTTGTTAGGTAATGAACAGATCATGCGTCAATATGGACTTACTGCTTTAGACTTACCACTTATTAAAAAGTTTGTTAGTAATGGCAACATGGTCTTTGGGTTAGAATCTAAGGATTTAATGAGCACCGATGAGCATTTAAAGCTTGATGAAAATTTTGCTTATACGATTAATGCAGGGCTGGAACGTGAATTGCTGGGGGCTTTAATGCCCAAGCTTGAAAATGATGAAGCTGTGCCTTATTTAACGGGCATCGATAGCCATGGCACGGAAATATTAGGGCATTTAGGTTGCTTTGTTGATGATTTAAATACGTTTAGAGCGGAACTTGAAGATATTTCGAGCCAAAATTTAGTGGGGGCTACAGGGGAAGATGCTTGGCGTAAATTCGTGCAACGCAGCATCATGTTTAGATTCTTTAAGTTTGCCGATGGGGAGCAAGAAGTGTTACGCACAGTTTCATTTGCGTTTTCAACCCTACGCGACAATATGCAGCACACCAAAGCGCAACCACCAATCACTTTAACTTTAGTGCGTAACCTCATTGAAGACGCAGCTGCGGGGCAATCTGAATTCTCGCATTTTTTGGATGGGAGCTTAAACTTTTGTACGTTTGTGCCGATGCGCTCCATTCCATTTCGTCACATCTTTATGGTTGGGTTAAACGATGGAGATTTTCCGCGTAATACTGAATCTATGAGTTTTGATCCGATTGACCAAGATTTTAGAAAAGGTGACCGTTCCCGCCGTGATGATGACCGCTATATGTTTATGGAAGGTTTAACTGCGGCTAAAGAATCGTTATACATTTCGTATTGCGCCCGTGACCAAATTAAAGGTACGGAACTTAATCCATCTGTAGTCGTCAACGAATTAGTCGATTATATCATCGCAACTACAGTTCGGGCGGGAGATGAAGAGGAGAAACCGCAAAAACGGGAACAACATGTATTAGCTCAGGTAGTAAAATCTGCGACCTTAAATGTTTTTGATGATGACAATTTTAAAGCAGGGACCGCGAATAACCGCGGGCAAGCCTCGTGTCAGGTTTATTGGCGTGGCTTTGACGTGCATCTTAACGCAGATGAATCAAAGGTGCGTACCACGACCGTAAATCTACCGGCCGATCGTTTAGAGTTTAAAGAAAAGCAATGTATTGGTTTAAATGGATTTACCTCGGGGCGCATGTTGCCGTCAGCTAATGGAGTATTAAATATCGATGTAGCTGATCTCGTGTCTTTTTATACCAAAGGGCCGATTCCATTTTTCCGGGAAAAAATTTTAGGGCTCTATAAAGAACATGAACACCCAATTCTTAAGTATGAAAATTTTACTCTCGAAAATTTGGTTGAATTTAATTTTAGGGTCCAGATGGTGACTAAAAATGCGCAGGACTTTAAAGAAAGCTTAGTCAACGCCCAGCTAAAAGGGATGTTGCCGGCTTACCAAAGTGGGGTTGATTACATCAGTTACCTCGAAAAAATCTATGCCAGTACTAATGTGAGTGCTTTACGTGAAAAACTCATGGGCCAAAATTTAACGGAAAATGTCGATATAGATTTAACTTTACCTTTATCCGAAAACTTAGGATATTGGGGCGAACTGTTGCATCGAGAAGTTTACCCGCAATCCCAGAATTTAAAAATTCACCTTACCGGTTTACTCACTGATGTGTGTTTTGATGAAGATGAGGAGACTTTAAATTGCTTAAATCTTTGGTTAGGAGGGGAGCGAGAATTACGCTTGGTGTGTAGCGCCGCGCTAAAATTTTTGTTATTAGCAATAAGTAATAACCATGCTATTTCTAAGGTTAAAATCTACCATCGGGGGATGATTGATGATCCACTTAAAGTTACTTTAAAAAAGCTGGAAGAAAAATACTTAAGGGAATTGTCATTTACGGTTAAAGAGGAAGCCCCGCAGGTGCTACTTAAGCAGTTGCAACTCATGGTGGCCGCTTATTTAGTGGGCCGAGTATGGCCACTGCCGTTATTGGTGCGCTGTAAAGAATATAAAGCTTTTCGTCCGAAAGGGAAGAATGGCTTTATGGATTCATCTCCTGAGGCTTGGTCTACTTTTAAGAAAGAGTTTTTTAATTGTTTACAAGTAACTAAATCGGACTATAACTCCCCTGATTTGGAGGCGCAAGAAATTCTCGGTGATGGTAAACAATACGAAGATCTGCAAGCAAATGGAAGTTCAATGGATACAAACGACACCAAGCGCTGCCGCGATATCCTTAGAGCAACTTTTGAGATGTTGCAAAACTTGGGGCTGATGTGGGAGTTAAGTAAAGCGCCCAAAGGTAAAACCAAAACCACTAGTAAAAAGAGCACTAGAAGTCGCAAAAATGAAACTGCAATTTCGGCTTAAGGACTAAGAGGAATAAGGAACAAGAGATGACATTATCACAAACTAACGCTTGGACCTCTAAGGATGATGCTGTGGTCACTGGGGATATAATTAGTAAGTTTAAATTTATGGGGCCGGCTTTAGTTGAAGCCTCAGCAGGTACTGGTAAAACCTATACGATTACTGGGCTTGTAGTGCGCTTACTGTTAGGTGATTACGGGGAAGACGTTGATACTACGCCGCTTAGTATCGATAAAATGGCGATTATGACTTTTACTAATGCCGCGACCTACGACTTAAAACGTAAGATTCGTGAACGCATTCACTCTACCCGCATTGCCTTGCAAAATCCTAAAGGTGGAGACGAGCTAGTACAGCGGATCCGAAAACTTTTTACCGACCCTAAAGACCCTAATAAACTTAAAGCTGCGATTCTACTTTTGACCGTGGCGGAGCGTGATATTGACCGCGCCTCGATTTCGACGATTCATTCGTTTTGTGGTGGTTTGCTAAAGCGTTACGCCACCGGAGCGCAAATTGCGCTTAATGCGGAATTTATTAAAGATGATTTAGCGCTTAAAGAAGAAGCGCTCGTGTATGCCATCCGCGAATTAACTTATAACCAAAACTTAGAAGAAGCTTTTGTGGCGCCTAGTGTTGAGTCCCCATTAAGCCCAGAGACTGCGCCTTTACTAGGGACCGCCTCTTTAGCCGAGGATGTGGCTAATAACGAGACGACACCAGGCGGTGACGTAAAGCCAAACTCTGAATTTGACTTTAACGCTCCTCGTAGCAACTTGGCTTTTTTTGAATTTTTACGCCTTAATAATTTAATCGATACTAGCAAATTAATAGACGATTTTTCGGATTATAGCGCCGTTACAGTTAATATGTACAAGCGCTTAAAGGTTAATAATAGGGTGGCTAATTACGCTAGTTTAGCGGAAATTGGGCGTGATTTTTATTGCGCAGGCGGACGCATGAAACCTCGCCCTGGCGTGACTGTTGATTTAAGTGAGATCGGAAAATTAGAAAAAAAAGAGACCAAAAACAACTCAACAGAAGACTCCGCCTATGTAAATATGGTTAAGGACTGTATTTTTCGGCGGGCGCTAGAAATCTTTGAACGCTTAAAAAACAATTTAGGGGTCCTAACCTCTGATGACTATCTCTTTAGACTTGATTATGCTTTAAAAACTAAATCTGAAGCCGGGATGGTTATCGCCTCAGAAGTGAGACGGCAGTATCCGGTGATGTTTATTGATGAATTTCAGGATACCGATCCGGTGCAGTTTGATATTGTAAAGCGGATTTATTTAGATTACTTTGCTCAGCCGGGCAATGATTGGCACAAAAAAATAGTTAGTAGCAAAATTCCAACTGGCTTTTACATCATAGGTGATCCTAAGCAGGCGATCTATAGTTTCCGTGGTGCTGATATCGATTGCTATTTAAAAGCGCGTGCGGCGGTTAAAAGTATAGGTATAGGTATAGGGCCAAACGTTTATCGCTTAGATACCAATTACCGCTCAGACCGTAATTTAGTGCAAGCGGTTAATTATTTATTTGATCCAAGATATTTTGGGCGCAGCCTTATGCTTGGCCGGGAGAATGATATTGCATTTGAACCGGTAAAAAGCCCGCAAGATCGGGAGCAGAGTGGCTTTAACATAGAGCAGCCAGACTTCAAAGCGTTTAATTTTTTAGTGTTAAAGGATAGTACCGGCAATAAAGAAGAAAGAAAGAATCTGGTCGCTAAACATGCTGTTAAAACGATCGTCGAGTTAATGCTAGGTGGTACGCTCACGAGACAACAAAAGATAAGACAAAAGATAAGATACCAAGACATAGCGATTTTGGTGAACGCGGCGGCTGATGCTCAAATCATCGGAAAATATTTAACCCAAGCGGGCATTCCCTATGTTTATGGCTCTGAACGCGCTACAGTGCAAGGTACGCCTGAATTTAAAGCGATCGTAGCGCTCATGCGGGCTTGCTGTAGTCCCCGCCGAGAAGAAATCATTAAGCTTTTAGTAAGTTCGCTCTTTAATTTTACGGGGCAAGAACTAGATGCCTTATTAATTGGTGAAAAGTTTGACCAGATAGTTCACTTCATAACGGAATGCACCGTGATGTGGCGCGAACAAGGTTTTATGGCGTTGATGATGAAATTTCTCTTTACCCGTGAGGTCTTTGGTTCTTGGTCCATCAATGATGAGTTAAGTGCCACTCCTGGGGGCAGTCAAATTTTTACTAACATCATGCATACCGCTGAAATTGCGCAAGCGTTAAGCTTAAATGCGAAAGCTCCGGAGAATTTACTGCCTTTAATGGAAAGCTTAGTCGACCAACCTGAGGGGGCAGAACAATTACTAGAAACAGGGATCGATACGGTGATTCGACTCCCGGCGGTAGAAGAAGTCGTAAAAATCGTTACGAGCCATGCTTCAAAGGGGCTCGAATACCCAATTGTGTTGATGCCTTTTGCGGGGTTTGGTCGGAAAAAAAATAGCACGGCTAGTTTTTGCTATGTTTATAACGAAGATGATGAAAACCGGACGAGACTATACGATATAACAGTCGGAAATACAGAAGGAAGCAAAGCTTTTGAAGCTTATGTGCGAGATAACAGTTGGGAGCAGACGAGATTATGGTACGTGGCTGCAACCCGCGCGCGCCACGCTATGTTTGTTTGGGTGGATGAAAGCGAAAGCAAAAATAGTAATAACGAAATACCAGCTCCGGCTAAGACCGTATTTCATGATTTTAAGTCGATGCAAGCGCAAGCAGAGGATGCGGAGCTCATATTTAAAGTGGAAGAATTTAAGCCTCAAGATTGTGTGGTGCCTGACCGCAATTGGCGTCCGCGTGACCCCAAAAATTTAACCTCTTTAGCCGTAGAAATTCCGACTGCGAATATGATTGACTCTCAATGGCGCATATCTTCCTATTCGGGGCTTACTTCGGTGCGGGGCACAAAAGTACGCCCAGATATTGAAAATGAAGCGCTACAGCATCGAGAAGATGATCCAGTTTTAATAGCGGATGATGTAACGAGCATAGACCTTGAGCCGTTAAAGCCAACTTCGGCGTCTATGGGAGAAAAACCTAAAGCGGAAGCGAGTGTAACTCAAAAAGAACCATTAGATATGGCTCCGGAAGGAGCTTTAGACTCGGCTAAGCTTTATACTCGCTTTACTTTCCCGCGCGGAGCGGCCGCCGGGACGTTTTTACATGATGTGTTAGAACACGTCTCCTTTAGTACGGTTAAAACTAAGGATCCTGCGGAGAATTCGCTTAATACTAAAGCAGTACAAACAGGTTCTCAAGTCGGCACGCTAGGCTCCTCTACGGGGCGCACGCTTGAAGACGCTTTGACGCATAGCTTAAAAAACATCGACTACAACGCCGTATCGGCCGCTTGGCGTCCTCAAGTTTTACAAAACGATAATACGGTACGTGATGGTTTAGGTTTTGCGCCGTTAAGTACTTGGTTACGTGATGTAATTGAAACGCCACTTGGGGGCTTTAAACTCCAGGATTTAAGCGATAAAAATTGCGTTAAAGAAATGGAATTTTTATTGAGCATGCCCAATACTATTTCGTCAGGTTTTGACTCTACTGCCGCCCAGAACCAAACCCTAAATGGGTTAATCAACGACTTTTACAAGCGCGAAGATCCGCAAATGCTTGAGTATGTCAAAGAAGCCCAGGTTTCATTTGCAGATGTTAAGGGGCTCATGACTGGCTTTATTGACTTATTAGCCATTCATGAGGGCCGCTTCTATGTGATCGACTATAAATCTAACTACCTAGGTGATGAGACCGAAGCTTATAGTTATGAAGCCATGAAAAAAGCAGTCGCAGCGCATCGCTACGACGTGCAATACCTAATCTACACTGTGGCTGTCCATAGATTTTTAAAGAAGGTCTATGGTTCTAAATATAGCTACGACATGATTGGTGGAGTGCGTTACCTCTTCTTACGTGGTATGAGTGGTTCTTTAGGAATAGGTGCGAAAGGCGCAGATATAGAAGCGAATACCTATGCCCCAGGGGTTTTTGGTCTTAGATTGCCAGAGGATTTAATCAACGAGCTTGATGCTTATTTTGGAGGGACTTTGTAATGGCTACCGTGGTAACGAATAAGGATCAAGAAAACCTTAACTCAGAAGCTTTGGCTACAAATTTAACCCAAGAGGGGGCTTTAACCTCACCGGCTAATTTAACTTCAGGGGCTAATTGGTCTCAAAGTGACGCTCTTTTAGACTCGCCCAAAGACAGTACTTTTACAGTGGCTTTTAAAGTGCCTACATTAAGTCCATTTGCGTGGAGTCAACTAGAGATTTTTAAAGCCAATATCCGTAAGTTCAGAGTGTGGCACGATATCGATGTGGCGACCGCAGAATATATAGTAAAGCGCCTCAGCGCACGTTTAGATCAAAGGCAAAGTTCATCGGCTAAAGCTTTACTCGTAGTCTATTACCTGGTGCTCCTTTTAAGTTACTGCCGCTCGGAACAACATTCTTGTGTGCCTTGTCATGAAATTGCGGGCAAACTTGCGGAAGTATTACAGCTGTGCTCTGAACGTACGGCGCCAAGTGGAGCTAGTGGGGATGAGTACCTTTATACTTGTGTTTTAGGTTTTTTGCAGGCGCAAGCATTAGCGCCTAAATGTGGTTTTAAAGAATTAGTAGAAGTGTGGCAAAGTCCAGCCTTTATAAGTTTTTTACAGGCGCATGAACTACTTGAAGTTTACTCCGCCCAAAACATAACTCTCCCACAAGCGCCTTTAGTTTTTGATGAGGATAATTTCTACATTGCGCGAAGCTTTTGGTATGAACACAAGGTCGCGTTAGGGCTAAAATTAGGTCTAGGCTTAACTGAGGTAACTAATAACCTAACATCGACAAATACTTCTTTAGCACTCCCACAGGAGCTAGAGTTGACCTCATTATTGCAATTGTTTTTCCCAAGCTCTAATGACACTGATTTAGCGTTTGGAGTCAATTGGCAAAAAATTGCGGTCGCAGAAGCGGTGCGTCATCCGCTAGCGGTGATTACCGGAGGCCCGGGAACGGGTAAAACCACGTCTGTGGCTAAACTCGTTTCCATTCTCACGGCTATGGCTTTGACCCAAGGCAAAATCTTACGTTTAGGGATGGCGGCGCCAACCGGGAAGGCTGCAGATCGCATGGTGCAGTCATTTACGCGTAACTTTGCTGATTTAAGACCTGAGGCGCTACCAAGCCAGTGCACCCAAATATTTGCGCAAGCGGCAAGCTACGGGCAAAAGACTCAGGGACATTTAACCGCAGGCGTGAGCCAAGAAGTGTTTTTAGGGCTAGAAGGAGCGCTAAGTCCACAAGAAGTGGCTAGCCACGTGCTATCTTCCTTTAAAGAACTAAAAGCGGTGACGATTCAAGCGATGTTAGGCTTAAACCCTGAGACTACGCTTTGTAAATATAATTCTAAAACCAAATTGCCTTATGACGTGATCATTATCGACGAAGCTTCGATGATTGATCTTGAAAACTTTAGTCGCTTGCTTGATGCTACCGCGCCAGGCACGAGATTGATTTTTTTAGGCGATCGCGACCAGTTAGCTAGTGTGGATGCAGGCTCGGTTTTAGGTGATATTTGTAGTATCTTTAGACGAGAAAGAACAAGCTTAAGTGACAAGCTGCAACAATTACTCCTAGAGGAAGAACGCTATATTTTAGAGGTCACAGGTTATGACCGAGAAGCGTTACGTCAGAGTGCTTTGTCCTATAGTGGGCAAGATCCAAATTTAGACCTTAATCCAGTTCTAGTGGCGCCGGGGCTTGGCACTTTATTGCACTCTTACCGCTTTAAAGCTGATTCTGCGATTGGTCGTTTAGCGCGGGACATCAATAACAGCCAGCGCCAATTTAAGATGGAGCAAGAGGTCGAGCAAGAAACGGTGCGTAAATTCTCATGTTTTTCCGAATTAGAAGATTTCATCGCTTCTTGGCAGGAACAAGACGCCTCAACGCCCCCTGCTTTATGGTTGCCAAGTCTTGAGCGCAAAGAGGCCACTAAAATTGCTGATTTTTTATATCAGCGTTGTTTAAAGGCGTGGCTTGAGCTAGTTTGGGAGGCGCAAGGGCAGCCCGACGGTGGGGCAATATTTAAGAGCTTTAACTCCTTTAGAGTCTTAACTCCAGTAAATGATGGGGTGTTTGGCGTAAAAAACCTGAATACAGAAATCTTAAATCGTGCGCTCCAAGAGGTAAAACGTATGAGTGCTAAACACGCAGAAACAAAAAACACGGAAGCCAAAAACAAGTTAAGCTCTAGCGTATTAGCCACAAGTTTGGATGAAAAGTGGTTCCCAGGTTTGCCGTATATGATCACTAAAAACAATAAAGAACTTGGGGTCTTTAACGGGGATATTGGGATTTGTGTATTTGATGAAGAATGGCACAAGGTTATTCGCTTTGAAAATGGACGCACGCTCTATCCTTCAATGCTCCCTGATGTGGTACCGGCTTTTGTGTTGTCTATTCATAAATCACAAGGTTCTGAATTTAATCATACTATGGTATTAATTCCAAGCTATGGTGGCCGTTTATTATGTCGCGAGCTTGTATATACCGCTGTAACTAGAGCTAAAGGTTTAGTTAGTATTTTAGGGGAAGCTATGGCTATAGATATGGCCTCAGGGAGAAATTGTGTGCGATATAGTGGTTTAGCCCAAAGGCTTTATGGCTAAACTTATTGGCTCGCAAATGTTGGTAAGGTCAGCTCTAGTTAAAATTAGCTTGTTTTTAAGTGCAAATCTTGGCTCAAACTAAGGTTGGTATCATTTCAATTTTTTTTAGTGTTAAGATAAAAATAGTTGATGCTATGTTTTTTTCTTGAAGTTGTTAATAAAAGGAACTCTGATGAAAGCTATAGGACAGAGTGCGAGTATAAAAGATTTTAAAGATTTCAATTATATTTACATCGATAAAACTGAGCAGATATATTCTTTGCTTGGGCAAAGGCGTGTGTTTTTTTCTCGTCCTAGAAGATTTGGTAAATCACTAGTATTAGATACTATAGCAACTTTATTTGAACAAGGAGTTGAGCCGTATTTTAAAGACACTTGGATTTATGATAAGTGGCCTCAAAAAACATATCCTGTATTACGACTTAATATTTTAGATTTTGGTAATGACAGCCTCGAAAAATTCACTATAAAATTCAATAATTACGTATGTGAATTTGCTAAAGAACTACAGTTAGAACATGATGTTGTCGGCATCGATCCTGCGGAAACACTACTTAAATTATGCAATGCATTAAAAGATAAAAAGATAGTAATCCTTATTGATGAATATGATTGTCAATTAACTGCTAATATTAACTTTCCTGATTTATACCAAAAATTTATTTCTTGTATTCGAGAAATTTATGCAACCTTAAAAGGTAATGCGCAAATCAGATTTCTCTGTATTACTGGGGTGACAAGACTAAAAGATGCCACCATATTTTCAGTCGGTTCTGATATTGTGGATATGTCAAATGATCATAGTATTGCCACATTAGTAGGTTTTACTCGAGCTGAGATTAAAAAGTTTTATGGTGAATATTTGGCTATTGCTGCCATGTACGCCAATAACTGCCAACTTAATGAGGTTACAGAGGCCCAAAAAGAATCTATCCTCGATAAATTGGCAGAAGAATACGACGGGTATTGTTTTGATGAAATGTATTTAGACAAGGTGTTTTCGACTTGGTCAATTAATAGTTTTTTTAGTTCGTTAGTTAGAAAACAAATTCTAGAATACGGTGATTATTGGTATGACAATGGTGGCTTGCCAAGCATTCTAGACATATCTAAATTCTCATAATTTAGATATGTCTATCTTCCAAGATGGGGGGATTTTGGTTAATAGGGATAAATTTGATAATCCGACCTCGTTGTTATCTATAGATCAAAACGTATTAATGTACCAAACAGGCTATTTAAGTTTATGCTCAAAAAAAGATGGATTTACGGTTAAGTTGTCAACTCCGAATATGGAAGTGCAACGGGCGTTGATGCGGTTGATGGCATTTAAAATCTATGATGAAAAAGTAATTCTTAGTAAAGATTATAAAACATTATTTATGACGGAAAATGCTGACGATATGGTGTCAGAATTGAATTGTCTATTAAATTCTGTAAGTTACGATAAGTATCCAATAACTAACGAAAGTGTGCTAAGAGTTTGTTTGCAATGTTTTTTTTATGGCATAGCTAATAACGTATATGCCGAAATGCACAATGCTAAAGGTCGAGCTGATTTAATTGTTGACCTTGAAAACCGAAGAATAGTTTTTGAATTGAAATTTGCTGACCGAGCCCAAGAATGTGCTCAAAAATTAGAAGAAGCAGTAGAGCAAGTAAAAGCGCGTGATTATGGCCATGTGTGGCCTAAAAAGGAATTACTACGCCTAGCCTTAGTCTTTAATGGGAGTAAAGAGGTAAGAGCTATTACTCATTATCAAGAAGTTTAAACTTTATGGTTAGTTATAAATTGCGGCGTAAAACCCACACGCTTGCGTGTGGGATGAAAGCCACTTTTTCTATGAAAAAACTATATTTCTACTACTTGGTATTAGCATAAAACAATATACAATCTAAATGTTAGGAAGATTGACTGTACTTCCTGGTCGTAAGACAGAAATTTACCGCTAATGTGGTCGTAGGACTCTTTGGTAATAAAAGTCCTGATTCAAACAGATTTACACTTGTAACTCCAAAGCCTGAAAATGGTGTACGATTACAAGCTACACTTCAATCAAAACCCCACGGGCTTGCCCGTGGGAGCAGTCAGATAAAGACCAACACATCTTGTACTTTACCACGGATAATCATCTTCTGACGGAGGAACGTAGTTCGGATCTACATTTGGTGGGGTGGGGCTACTCTTGGCCTTATTCTTCGGAGCTGAATTAGAGGGGCTTTCTTGGGAGTTGGTCTCAAGGCCATACATACTTAGATCTAGTGGGTCTTGCTTTGGAGTTTGCGCAAAATGGGGACCTAAATTATGGTCTTTTGTATAAGGGGAGTTTTGAACGCTATTATCTTCGGTCCCATTGGGGCTTGTAAAAAACGGTGAGTACGGCGAAAAACTTGCCATTTGGGGACGAGATGAGGTCGCTGCTTGTCTTGAGGCGGTTTGAGAAATGGTATCAGAGCTTGATTTAATTGTGTTTTGGGTGGAGCCTGCTTTTACTACTGAGCGACAGTGAGGAAATTTGCTACAGCCGTAAAAGGCTTCCTTAGTTGTTTTATTGTGGCGTAATACCATGGGGGCGCCACACTTAGGACATGTAATAGCGGGAACGGTCCTACTTGTCGGAGCTTGAGCTTTGGTAGGTGCCATATTGATGTTTGGAGTTACTTCTTGTGGCTGGGCACCGTTTTTTTTCGTAATGCTGTTGGCCTTTTGGCCCTTGGCTTTGCTTTGAGAAGTGAGGTTTGGTTTGGCGTTAGCCGAAATCTGGATGACACCATGACATTTAGGGTATTGGCTACAGCCGTAAAATTCTTCTCCTGTGGTTCTGTTTTTACGTAAAACCATAGAACTACCACAAATAGGGCAATTTACTGCGGCGTTGCCCTTTTGAGTAGCAGTCTCATTGCTAAAAGTTGCCTCTTGAGACTTAGAGGTTGCTTTCTTTGGAGTTGAGATGGACTTGGGCGTAGAGGCTTTAGTTCTAGTTCGTTTGGTGGTGGCCTCGGGAGTCTGGGCGCTACTTTTTTTGCGTGTGCTGCTATTGCGCGTACTGCTACTATTACGCGGGCTACTACTGTTACGAGCACTGCTACTACGACTGCGATTACTAGTTGTTTGGCTTGAGGCTTGGGTGGTGGTTTGAGCTGCTAAAAAATCGACATTTAAGGTTAAATGTGAATTTTCTTCAATCACATGTCTAATCCAGCGTTCGATGCTAGCCATAAATTTACTTGGGTCCATGGCATTATGCGCAATCGAGTCGAGCGCCTGTTCCCATACTGCCGTCATCCCGGCGGAGCGAATGTCAGCGGGGATAACTTCTGTCATAAAGCGCGCTTTATCGGTGGAGATAATATATTTGCCACTACGTGTTAAATATTCACGGTCAACGGCCGAATCTATAATTTGGGCTCGGGTAGCCGGAGTCCCTAAACCAGCGGTTTCTTTAAGTAGTTTTTTCCAACGCGGATCGGTGATAGTACGGTGGATATTTTCCATAGCGCTTAACAGCGTCGCTTCCGTGTAGTGATTAGGTGGGCTAGTCATTTTATCTTTGATTTCAGCGTTGACACAAAGATGAAGATCCCCAAGTTTAGCATCAGGTAATACTTGACCGGCTAATTTGAGTTGGTCGGCATCAAGGTTTTCAGAGGCTTCACTATTATTGTCTTCGCGGTGATGGCTACTAGTTGCGCTTGTGGTAGCGGTTGTGGCGGCATTAGTAGCAGTGGCGCTAAGCCCCTCTGAAGCATTAGCTTTAGAACCTTTTAGGTCCGAACTTTCAGGGGCGGCTTCGCCTTTTTTGGCGCCAAATAAAGCCCGCCAACCAGGTTCGGCTAAGATACGTGAAACGGCCCGAAACTTATCGCTTTCGTAAGACGTATTTACGAGTTCAAGTTCTGATTTTTTATATACCGCGTCAGGATAAAATTGGGCCACGTAGGCGCGACGCACGGCGTCATAAACCTTGCGTTCATCTAAGCTTAAGCTTTGAAGGTTAACTTTGGGGTTTCCGGTCGGGATGATAGCGTGGTGCGCGGTGATTTTACTTTGATTAAAGCTTCTAGGTTTATTCGCGGTGGAGGCGCCGGCAACTAATGGAGCAAATTGAGGGTCTTGCTCTTTTAAGGTTGCTAGAATTTCCGGGGCATCAGCTAACTGAGAATTAGGCAAGTAACGGCAATCTGTACGCGGGTAACTAGTCGCTTTATGTTTTTCATAAAGGCTTTGAGCTACACTTAAGGTTTTAGTGGCGGAAAAGCCAAATCTCCGATTACAAAATTGCTGTAATGATGTTAAATCATAAGGCAACATTGGCGCTTGGTTGGACGTTTTATTAGAAGCTTTGGTGACTTTAAAATCGTGGTTAGGGGCCCGGGTGGCTACTTTTTCCGCGAGTGTGCGATCTAAGACATGACCATCTTCATCGGTGTAGTCCTCGGGCGCTTGCCAGCTCGCCCGATAATTGGGTCCTGTTTTTGGGGCTAAATCTACATAAACCTCAAAAAATGGTTGGGGCACAAAATCTTTAATGGCCTGGTCACGTTCAGTGACCAGGGTAATCGTTGGGGTTTGTACGCGCCCGACGGTAATTAAAGTTTGCGCGCCATTAGATCTTGTGAGCAAGGTAAAGAGCCGGGACAGATTCATCCCCACGATCCAGTCAGCTTGTGATCTCGCGACCGCGGCGCGGTATAGAGGTTCTGTTTCGTGGCCATCTTTAATTTGCTTAAGGGCGCGGGCAATTGATTTGTCATCAAGCGCAGTTAAACAAAGTCTTTGGAGAGGTCCTTTATAATGGGTTCGCTCTAGGATTGTGCGGGCGATAGCTTCGCCTTCGCGGTCATAGTCGGTTGCAATAGTAACTTGGGCTGCGCTTTTGATGAGAGTTGAAACGACTTTGTATTGGTCGGCTGTTTTTTTCTTGACGTCGTATTTAAATTTTGGGGGAATAATAGGGAGCGTAGTCAAACGCCAGCTTTTTAAAGCCGGGTCGTAGGCTTCTGGGGGACATAATTCTAATAAGTGACCTAAACACCAAGTTACTCTGATGGAGTCATCGCTAGTAGCGTAATATGTTTTACTGCGTTTAGCCTTAAGGTTTCGAGCCAAGTCGGCTGCTTGGGATGGCTTTTCACAGATAAAAAGATTGTAGCCCATGGCTATGGCTCCTATGGATAAATCTTAGTTGATGACGCTATTTTAAACCATAGGGCTTTAGAATTCTAACTATGGTTTAAACAGGAGGTAAATACTAAGATTTAGATCTAAACGTCTTTGACTATAAGCTTGGGGCTCAAGTTAAGAGGCCGAATATTTAATGTATTTCTTTTAAGCTTTGCTTTGATGTGAATATTGATTTTTGATTTTATTTTGGAATAGATGGAGTTTGGGGATTTGGCAATCTTAGTTCTGTTTTTGTCTGTTAGCTTTTTAGCATACTTCCATTTTTGATTACCTATGTGGTCCAAAATCTAGTACACTCTAGCTATAGAGAAAAAAACTCGCAAATAGGCTAGCTATTTCATGATGAACGTTCACAGAAAAATAACGTAGTCATAGCTACCAAATACGGTATTTAAGGGATATAAAGATGAATCAACTAAGAAAAGGAATAGCAGCTGGCACTGATGATTATTCTAAGGTTATATATGATAAGTGCTACTTTGTTGATAAA
>UQCV01000034.1 GCA_900539665.1 uncultured Succinivibrionaceae bacterium
TTTAAAGTTTTGATTAATGATTATTCTTTATGTATCATGATCTGCAAAACTCGAGCTTTAACTTAGCGCCCAAGTCACTTTTACATTTCGTAAAATTTATTCTAAATTTGCGCTTAACGCATAGGTGAGAGCTTAGGGCGCGAGCTTAAGATCCTTTTACTTTAAATTATCAACTCCACTAGCAGCTTTGATAAAACGTTGGGCTAATTTAAGCATAAACGGATCTTTTCGGAAGGCAAATTCAGGATGCCATTGCACGGCTTCAATAAATTGGTGGCCAGTGTATTTAATGCCTTCAATCAGCTCGTCTTCAGATAAAGCAGTAACCACAAAGTGTGGGGCTAAAGCTTTTACCGCTTGGTGGTGATATGAATTAACAGCTACTTTATCACTACCGGCAATATAACGTAACGGTGAGTCATCTGGGAAAATTACTAGGTGAGACGGTTGGTCGTACGGTGGTTTTTGGCAATGCACCGCAGTTAAAGGATACTCAGTAGGTAAGTCTTGCCATAATGTTCCACCTTCATAAGCATTGATAAATTGGATACCGCGACAGATACCAAATACTGCTTTATTGCTTTCTTTGGCGTAGGCGTAGATTAAAGCATCTGTTTCATCGCGAACAGGAGAGGGAAGACCGCAATGCTTTTGTATTTTGGTGTGATAAATAGCAGGATCTACGTCTTGGCCACCCGTAAAGAGGAAACCTTGGCAGAGGTGACATAAAGTTTCGAGATCCTGTTTTTGAGTGTTACATAAAGGTGGGAGGACTAAGGGGATGCCACCGGCATTTGTAATAAGGTCGAGATAGCCAGGAAGCATCCAAATGCTTTGGCGTTCTGCGTCTATTAGTGGCAGTACACCGATAATTGGTTTGTTCATGATGGCTCCTTAGGAGCGTGAGTAAAGTCCGGACTTGTAATAGTTTGCATATTATTAGAGATAAGCAGGACTAATCACTGCGATAATTGGGGCCGGATAGTGCCACGGTTACAGCTATTGCAGATGATAATTCAATTTTAACGTAATTTTCTTAAGGAAATAAATAGCTTTGTAACCTTTTTTACAAGGAAGTGGCTAACACGCTACGTTGAGAAAGTCGAGAACTTAACTTTATGAGGTACAGAGGAAAGGATAAGGAATATAGATAAAGGACAGAAGACTGTGAACAAAGGACAAAGGGCGGAAGATTGTGAACAGAGGACAAAGGACGAGAACAAAGGCTAGTGGTCTTGAATACGGATGACAATAGAAGTTTAAGGCATAAAAAACGCAGCCGAAGCTGCGTTTAAGATTCTTAGCTAAAAAACAAAATTAGTTTTTAGTGAGCGCAAGTGGCAGAATTAAGCTTGTTTAGCTTTGCGTTCGTCATTAAGCTTTTTAACTTCGCCCATTAAGTTCTTGCCAAGGAACGCCATGGTCATAGGTAAAGCACCATTGCCACTCTTAGCATCGGTAATCATGCAGCTCCAAAGCATGTGAGTAGAAAGTTCAAGCTTGTGGAAAACTTTAACCTTATAGCTGCAAACGCAGTTTTTAAGAACAGGAAGACCATCAAGCATTTCATGTTCAGTTTGCGCCCATTTGTCGGTATCGCGGCAAGAGGTGCAACCAAAAAGTTCAATCAAGTCGGCCTTAGCATCTTCACCTACTACAGAGATAGTGAATTCACGGCTACTTTCAATGCAGTTGCTAGTATAAGTATCCTTGTTGGTAGATACTTCAACTCCATATGGAGTTTTGGTGGCTTTCATGATGCAGTCAACGAGACTTCCACAAAGGCGACCGCGTGAATCTTTAACACCGATAATATAAACGCCGTGGGTAATGTTGCCGACTAAGGCTGGATCAAAGTTTGCAATTTCGTCCATGTTGATTCCTAAAAAATAATAGAGCCAAGACATTTGGCTCTGAATGCACTTTAAATTTTAGTACGCAAATTTAATACGGCTCAGTTCGCCAATGCCCATAAGGCTATTTCAGATTAAGACTATTTTAGTTTGCGCACATATCCGCAATTTTTGTGCGGATTTAAGTTTATGTAAATAACAAACGTCATTATACAAGTTACGAGGCCAAAAAAGAAACTAACCATGCGTGGGACGACATGAGAATAATTCAAAATTAGTTGCCCGCAAAGTGGTACGAATAGGAGTAAGAAACCGAGTAAAAATATTTGGAGTTTTAGTTTCATGTAAGCGTTAGGGGAACTCTTATGGATGAGATTTTTTTCAATCTGCATTGGGCGAGAAGCGGTCTTTTCCCCGTGATAAGGGGATGAACTAGACTCAAGAGTGTTGTCTTTACCTGGTGAAGCTTGTGTTTTAGGCTGTGAGTTTAAATTTGCACCTAGGGTAGGGGTGTTAGTTGAGGTGGTATCAGCCGTTTTGCTGTCATCTTGATCGGTTGAAGTAGTAGAATGCGCTTCTTCTTGCGTGGTGTTTACGGCTTCGTTTTTAGGAATGCTACTAATTTGAGCTAACGTCCCGCAGTAACGGTACATTAAAAATTTTTTTACAGGGTTGAATTCAAGTTGTAAATTAACCCCGAGTACGGCATTTGCTCCGCAGGTTCTTGCTGTTTGAATCATTTCTTCTAGGGCTTGTTCACGAGAAATGCTTTCACCACAAACTTCGTAGTTACGGATAGATTCGTAGATGCTTACATTATCAGGAGTGCGGGTGGTAGTGATGTAAACATGGCCACGAACGCAATTTAGGGTATGGTTCTTACATGACTCAATGGTTACGTAAGTGCGGAATAATTTTTTCTTAGGCTTAGCACCAAGCTCTGGGTTGGCTTGGGCTTCGTTACTCTTAGGTGAACTGAGGGAATATTCAACTTCAGATCCTAGGAGAATATCAAAGATGCCTTGGTGATCAAACTCTGTAAAATAATAGATATTCATGTCCGAACCGAATATCATGCCGTCCAGATTATTTTTGTTATCCGGTACCTGTACCACCTGACCAAGCATATGTAAGCCTCCAAATAAAAGATGCGAACAATATCGCACTTTGTAACTTTTTTGTCATGGATTTGGATATGGTTTTATACATTATTTTGATCTCGGTATGATTACCAAAAAAAATCTATGCTTTCTTTGTAGAATAAAGATTTTATCTTGGGCTTTATCTTCGTCTCTGACTCTATCTCTGGCTTAGACTCTGACTCTGACTCTGACTCTGATTTTGATTAAGGTTTTAATTAGCAAAATTGGTGCGCAAGAGTGGTGCATGGTAAGGTTTGATTTATAAATTAAGGTTTGTTTGATAGCCAATTTAGGCTTGATAGAGAAGATAGAGAAATAGTGGATATGGAAATAGCGGGTTTAGATATGGACTTTTAGGTTTTAGTCTTATCAAGTACGCTAAAACAAATAAACGCCAAAACAAATAAAAATGATATATATCAAGCATGGGTGATGCTCGTATAATGGAAAGATTGATAAAACCGCTTTAGCTTTAGTAAAAGCTAAATTCTAAATTGTTAACCTAATGGAACGACTAAATTGATTGCGCTCGGTTAATTAAGCTTGGTTGTTACGGTTAAAACATCGTAGAAGCTCTAGGTTTATGGTTTTAAGCTCTACGTCTTAGGAACAAAAATGACTAAAAAAATTTTTATCACCGGAACTGATACTGACGCCGGAAAGACTTTTTCTGCATGTGTTTTGGAATGTAAATTGAGAGCATTAGGATATAAGGTGCGGCCGTATAAACCTATTGTAGCTGGCTTTGAGAATGGACAAAATGCGGATTTACAGGGGCACACTAGAGCTTGCGGTGGGGAATTAAAGCCGTTAGATATTACAGTTTGTACTTACGAAGAACCAATTGCCCCGCACATTGCTGCTGTAAAAACAGGTAAACCCATTACTTGGGAAGCTTTAGATCAAGGTCTAGAAGCAGGATTAAAAGATAAACCAGATTTTTTATTTACCGAGGGTGCAGGGGGCTGGTTGCTTCCTTTAGGGGAAGGGCGAGTTTTACCTGATTGGCCGGCTCTTAAAGATATGGACGTAATTTTAGTGGTGGGCATGAAGCTTGGTTGTTTAAATCATGCTTTACTGACTGCGCTAGCAATTAAACAAAAGGGATGCAAACTTGTGGGTTATATCACTTGTTCGCCTTCTGTCGATAAAATGCCGTATTTTGAGGAAAATAGGGCAACTTTAAAAGAAATGCTTCAAGTGCCATATCTTGGTGACATTCCATTTACCCCTAGTGGGGATTTTGCTAAAGCTAAGGCTGATCTTGATTTGGCGCCTTTGTTCAACAATTAAAAAATTAACGTGGGCTAGTTGAGGTGGTTTTAAACGCCTGAGGTATGTAAGTATTACTAAGATTATAGGTAAAATATGCTATGCTATCGTCTAGCTTGGCTTAAGTTTTTTATAAGAGGATAAACGTATATGGGACGTGGATTAGTATACCTTCTAACCATGGCTGGGGTGGTAGTTACATTAGGGATTGTACTTAATGTAGCTTGCGCCTTGTTCGGTGTTCCAGTTGGGGGCGGAAATTTTGTTATTATCGTGGTAATGTCTGCGCTCATGGGTTTTGCAGGTTCGATCATTGGGTTGTTTTTATCTAAAACCATTGTTAAACATCAAATGAAAGTTCAGGTAATAACCAAGCCTAAAAACCAAGCTGAAAATTGGCTTGTGCAGACAGTCGCGCTCTTAGCAGAAAAGAAAGGGGTAAAAATGCCAGAAGTTGGTATTTATGACGCCGATGAAATGAATGCTTTTGCAACTGGCTGGAACAAGGATGCGGCGCTGGTAGCTGTAAGTAGCGGATTACTTGAACACATGGAACAAAATGAAATTGAAGCCGTGCTAGGTCATGAAATGTCACATGTTTCAAATGGTGACATGGTGACCATGTGTTTGGTGCAAGGGGCAGTGAATACTCTTGCTTACTTAATTTCATTTGTTATTGCTAATGCATTAAGAGCTAATAATCGTGGTTCAAGCTTCCAAATTTACATGATCCAGCATCTTTGTATCATGGTGTTTGGTTTCTTAGGTAATTTGGCCGTGCTTGCTTTTTCTAGATGGCGTGAATACCGGGCTGACGCAGGTTCTGCTCAAGTATTAGGTAAGGATGCGATGATTCAGGCGCTAGAAGCATTAGGTCGTCAAACCGTTGAGAAGAAGCCAGATGAAGTTCGGGCTATGTGTATTTTTGGGGTCGATTCTGTAAGTGAGCTCTTTATGACTCACCCGCCACTTGAAAAACGCATCGCGGCTTTGAAAAAACTCCGTAATTAACGATATCTATAATTACCTATAGAGTTTTTAAAAAATTAAAAATATTACAAAAGGCTCGGTGTAAATCGAGCTTTTTGTATGTATGGTGAAATTTTGTTCAGTTTTTTGAGATTATTGGTTTACAAAATTTGTATAAATATTTCTAAAACGCGTTTTTTTAAGGAAAAAGTAGTAAAAACAAGAGGTTTTTACCGCAATTTTAGGCAAAAAATTGTAAATTTCATGTAAGTTTGATAAAGAGTAGGTGTAACGTAAGTACAGAAAGTGCTTAAAAAGCTTAGGCTAAGCGGTAAATAGAGTGATGTTTCTCTAACATCTTGCAATATAAAATCTGATTGATATATAATGCATCCATACATAACGAAGTTCATACCGAGAGGCGGACTCGCGTTAGTTAAAGGATTTATGGGGTAATTATACGTTGTTGAAAGATAACGATTTTTACGTGGTAAATATTTTTCATTAACATACTTAATTTTAGGTAAAAAATTATGACTATCAAAGTTGGTATTAACGGTTTTGGTCGTATCGGCCGTTTCGTTTTCCGTGCTTCTACTCTTCGTGACGACATCGAAGTTGTTGGTATTAACGATCTTTGCGATCCAGAATACCTTGCATACATGCTTAAGTATGATTCAACCCACGGTGCTTTCCAGGGTGAAGTTTACGCTAAAGACGGTAACCTTATCGTTAATGGCAAGACTATCCGTGTAACTGCTGAACGTGATCCTGCAAACCTCAAGTGGGGCGAAATCGGTGTTGACGTAGTTGCTGAAGCTACCGGTCTCTTCCTTACTGATGAAAAGGCTCGTAAGCACATCGAAGCTGGTGCTAAGAAAGTTGTAATGACTGGTCCATCTAAGGATGCTACCCCAATGTTCGTTATGGGTGTTAACGATGACACTTACGCTGGCCAGGATATCGTTTCTAACGCTTCTTGCACCACTAACTGCCTCGCTCCACTCGCTAAGGTAATCGACCAGAAGTTTGGTATCGTTGAAGGTCTTATGACTACTGTTCACTCTACTACCGCTACTCAGAAGACTGTAGACGGTCCTTCACTCAAGGATTGGAGAGGTGGTCGTGGTGCTGCTCAGAACATCATCCCTTCATCAACTGGTGCTGCTAAGGCTGTAGGTAAGGTTTATCCTAAGCTTAACGGTCTTCTTACCGGTATGTCTTTCCGTGTTCCTACTCCAGACGTTTCTGTAGTTGACCTTACTTGTAAGCTCGCTAAGCCAGCTACCAAGGCTGATATCGATGCTGCTATCAAGGAAGCTTCTGAAGGCGCTATGAAGGGTATCCTCGGCTTCACTAGTGATGCAGTTGTATCTTCTGACTTCCTCGGTGACACCCGTACCTCTATTTACGACTCAGCAGCTTCTATCTGCTTGACCGATACTTTCGTTAAGCTCGTATCTTGGTACGACAACGAAATCGGTTACTCTAACAAGGTTCTTGACCTTATCGCTACTATCATGAAGAAGTAATTCTTTTTGAATTAGAGTAATGAAGACCCCGGCTCTTAGCCGGGGTTTTTGTTTATTGGGACTTAAAAAAATGGAGGATTATTGTATTTGATATACTATATAAAATATATATAGTATATTCATTAGAACAACATAATTCATTTGAGTGTAAGTTTTTGATATTTCTGTGAAGAATTAGAGGTAAATTTTGCGTATTAGGTAGAAAAACTTATTAAAAATGTAATTTTAACACAAAATTTAGAGCAAAATTTTATTAAACTGATACAATGAATGAGGTTAAAAAACACAGTACTTAATAATCTAGTATGGAATGGTTTTATGTCAGATTTAATTGAGCAAATTGCAAAGGCGCGCGGAATCGCAAACGATTACGTTGATGCAAGTGGCAATAAAGTATTTATCTCTAGAGAAAATAAGATTGAATGCTTAAAGGCTATGGGATATTCAGTTGATAACGAACAGGAACTTGCTAAGCAGTATGCTTCTCAACAGGAAGCTTATTACAAAGCAGGTTGTGATCCAGTTGTCGTAACCTTTGAAAATTCTCGGCTTGAAGTTTTCTTTAGACTTACTGAAGAAGAAGTTAAGACTGGTTCTCTTTCTTACACCATTACCCTTGAAGACGGTTCAATGTCACAGGGTGAATTCTCCCTCGATATTGGTAGTAAGAGCGAAAGCTACAATGTCAATGGTATTGATTATGCTGTATACAAAGGTACTACTAGCTTAGCACTTCCACTTGGCTACCATTCTATCAATATCAAGACTGCTGTTGGTCGTAGTATGAAGGACGTAAGCGTTATTTGCTGTCCACGTGCTTGCTACAAGCCTGACTCTATTATCAAGGGTAAGAAGGTTTGGGGTCCTAGCGTTCAGCTCTACACTTTACGTAGTGAAAAGAACTGGGGTATTGGTGACTTCGGTGACCTCGCTGATTTAATCAAGTCATTAGCTGATAATGGCGCTGGTTTTGTTGGTGTAAACCCAATTCATGCGGCTTATCCGTCTGATCCAGAATCAGCAAGCCCATACAGTCCATCTTCTCGTAGATGGCTTAACCTTGTATACATCAATGTAGAAAACGTTCCTGAATTTAAGAACTGTAAGGAAGCACTTGATTTAGTAAATTCTCCTGATTTTCAGGCTAAGCTTGCAGCATTACGTGAACGTGAATACGTTGATTACACTGGTGTTATGAAGCTTAAGATGGAAGTTTTGCAGATTATTTTTGAAAACTCTCGTGAAATTTTTGATAAACGTAGCCGTCGCGGTAAAGCGTTCAAGAACTTCTGTGAAGAAGGCGGTGAAGCTCTTAAGCAAATGGCAGTTTACGATGCCATTATGTCAATCCTTAAGGAAGAAGAACGTGAATTCTGGGGTTGGCCAGTATGGCCTTCTGAATTACAGAAGTATGACAACGCGGCTGTTAAGGCATGGGTGGAACAGCATCCTGATGACGTTGAATTCTTCGAATACCTTCAGTTCTTGGCTGATGAACAGTTAGCAGCTGCTGATAAGGTTGCTAAAGACCGTGGTATGGCCGTTGGTATCTACCGTGACCTTGCTGTAGGCGTTTCTTGTGGTTCGGAAGAAATTTGGGCTAACGGTGACATTTACTGCGTTAAGGCTTCTATAGGTGCTCCACCTGATCCGCTCGGGCCTTTAGGTCAGAACTGGGGTCTTCCACCATTGGACCCTACTAAGCTTATAGAAAGACAGTACCAGCCAATCATCGATCTTTTTAGAGCAAATATGCGTCACTGCGGTTCTCTCCGTATCGACCATGCTATGTCATTACTTCGTTTATGGTGGGTTCCGCCTGCAGCTCCTGCTAAGCAGGGTGCTTACATATACTACCGTGTACACGATTTAGTTGGTATTTTGGCGCTCGAATCACACCGTAACAAGTGTCTCATCATTGGTGAAGACCTTGGTACCGTACCTGCTGAAATGAAGTCTATTCTTCGTGATGCTGGTATTCACTCATACAAGATCTTCTTCTGGGAAAAGGCTTCAGATGGTGGCTTTATTTCTCCGAAGGATTACGTAGAGCAGGCTATGAGTGCACTTTCTACTCACGATATGCCAACTATCGTTGGTTGGTGGGATCATAAGGACCTTGAACTTGGTAAGCAGCTCGGTCTTTACACTGATGAACAAGTTCGTGATATTGGTAATGCTCGTAAGGTTGACCAGCAGCGTATTCTTGATAGCTTGCATTGGCACGGTGTAATTGGTGATGATATTACTCGTGATGTTAGCCAGTGCCCAATTTCTCAAGAGCTTATCGATGGTATGCAGATTCACATGTGCCTTGGTAACTGTGCTCTCTTTAGTACCCAGATTGAAGACTGGTTGTCAATGGATAAGCCAGTAAACGTTCCTGGTACTTCTAACGAATATCCAAACTGGCGTCGTAAGTTGTCTCGCAACCTTAGTGATATTTTTAGCGACAAGCATGTAATCAGTCTTTTGAGAAAGATGACTGAAGCTCGTAGCAAGGTTAGTAAGCATTAAGAGAAAATAGACTAAAAATGTCTGTAAAAAGGCCTGTCACTGCAAGTGTACAGGCCTTTTTTGTGACCTGTAATATTATATTGTGGATATGAAAACGCTTTTTTTTACAAAAGTTCTTTTAATCCTTTATCATGAAAGAGTTTTTGTTTATAAGGCGGTCTGAATTCTTCGAGACTTTTACTAGAAGTACCTTGTACTAGAAGTACCTTGCAGAAAAACGTATAAAATTACTGCCGACTGCAACAGATTAGCAAACGATTAAGGGATATATAAAGATGCTTATTGAAAAGTTGAATAATGCAATGCTTGCCAATCCTTTTGAAACCCTTGGGCTTCAAAAGGTAGAAGGCAAAAAGGGGCTAGTACTTACTGCTTGGCTCCCTGGTGCACTTAGCGTAAAAGTTAAGAGCCTTAATGGTAAAAAGCAATTAGCAGATATGAAGGTGGTAGACCAGGAAGGTCTATTCGAATGCGAGTTCCCGGAAGCAGAAAAGGAATTTCATTACTCATTTGAGGTAACTTACCAGGATTCAACTATCAATGTAATTGATCCATACCAGTTCAGAGAAGAAGCATTTTTCGGTCTCTCTACTATGAACCTTGACGTAAGCAATTACTACAAGACCATGGGGGCACAGTTAATTGAACTCAACATTGAAGGTCAAGTAATTAAAGGGGTTCGCTTCGTAGTTTATGCACCAAGCGCTAGCAATGTCAGCGTAATTGGTGACTTCAACTTCTGGGATGGCCGTCGTTTCCCTATGGCACGTAGCATGATGGGTGATTGGGTGCTTTTTGTGCCTAACATCGGTGAAGGCGAACGCTATAAGTATGAACTTAAGGACCCTATGGGTAACCGTTTACCACATAAGGCTGACCCTGTTGGTTTCTATGCTGAACAGTATCCATCTTTTGCTTCTGTTGTTTATGACCAAACTCGTTTTAAGTGGAATGACGCTGAATGGATTAAGAGCCAAGCAAATGATAAGCTTAAGCAACCAATGACCATTTACGAACTTCATTTCGGTTCATGGAAGCGTCATGAAGATGGTACTAGCCTTACTTATCGTGAAATGGCTGCCGAACTCATTCCATACGTTAAGGAAATGGGTTATACCCACATTGAACTCCTCCCAATTATGGAATTCCCATTCACTGGTTCTTGGGGTTACCAGCCTGTAGGTCTTTTTGCGCCTACAAGCCGTTACGGTTCTGCTGATGACTTTAAGTTCTTCGTTGATGAATGCCATAAGGCTGGCATTGGGGTAATTCTTGACTGGGTTCCAGCTCACTTCCCATCAGATTCTCATGGTTTAGCTCGTTTCGACGGTACTCCACTTTACGAATACGAAGATCCACGTCGTGGGTGGCACCCTGATTGGAACTCTTACATCTATGACTTTGGTCGTGACACTGTAAGAAGATTCTTAGTTGCTAGTGCTTTGTTCTGGCTTGACCTTTACCACATCGATGGTTTACGTGTTGACGCCGTAGCTTCAATGCTTTACTGGGATTACTCACGTAAGCAGGGTGAATGGATTCCAAATGTAGACGGTGGTAACCACAACTACGAAGCTATCAGCCTCTTAAAGTGGGTTAACGAAGAAGTTTACAAGAAGTATCCTCACTGCATGACCATTGCTGAAGAATCAACTGCTTTCCCTGGCGTTTCTCGCCCAACTTATGCTGGCGGTTTAGGCTTTGGCTTTAAGTGGAACATGGGTTGGATGCACGATACCCTCGAATACATGAAGAAGGATCCGATATACCGTAAGTATCATCACAGCGAAATGACTTTCTCTATGATTTACGCTTATGATGAAAACTTCATCCTCTCTATTTCTCACGACGAAGTAGTGCATGGCAAGCTTTCAATGCTTTACAAGATGCCAGGTGACGAATGGCAGCAAGCTGCTAACCTTCGTGCTTACATGGGTTACATGTATGCGCACCCAGGTAAGAAGCTCAACTTCATGGGTACTGAATTCGCGCAAAGCGCTGAATGGAACCATGATAGCCAGCTTCAGTGGTGGTTGCTCCAGTTCGATAAACACCAGGGGCAGAAGCGTTTGATCCATGATTTAAATAAACTTTATGTTTCCGAACCTGCGTTATATAATGCAGATTATGATAAGCGCGGCTTTACATGGCTTGACCATAGCGATTATCAAAACAGCATCTTTGCGATGATGCGTAGTGACGAAACCGGCGATAATCACGTTATAGTTGTAAGTAATTTTACTCCGGCTACTCACGAAGGCTATCGCCTGGGTGTGCCTGTACCTGGTACCTATGAAGTTGTGCTCAATACAGACAGCAAGTACTATTGGGGTAGCGACTATGACGTAGGTGGTTTGACCTTTAAGGCTAGCAATGTTTCATGGCACGGTCAGTATCACTCAATCGTTATTAATTTGCCACCGCTTGCAACTCTGTTCATTAAGCGCATCGGAGATTAATGATAGATTATGAGCAATGATTCATTCATGCTCAAATCAGGTAAAGAGGCCCCACTTGGGGCCTCTTTAGTTGATGGGGGCTGTAATTTTAGTGTTTGGGCGCCGGAAGCTTCATCTGTTACTGTTGTTTTATATGCTCAAGATGAAACCGAGCTCTCCAGAGTTACTCTAGTTGAAAAAAACGAAGGTATCTGGTTTGGGATGATTACCGGGGTTAAAGCCGGGCAATTGTATGCTTACAGCGTTGATGGGGAAAATAACCCAGCGGCGGGGACTTCTTTTGATGCAACTAAGTTATTAATTGATCCTTATGCCAAAGCTCTTAACCGGCCGATGATTTGGAATTATGACAACTATTTGCATGATTCAAATAAATTTATCGCCAAGTCTGTAGTCGTAGACGAAGCTTTTGATTGGCAAGGGGTAGCTAAACCTGGTCTTACAAGAGATCGAACCATCCTTTACGAAACTCACGTCAAGGGGTTTACCAAACTTAATTCAGAAGTGCCGGAAGAATTACGTGGCACCTATTTAGGGTTATGTCAGCCTGAGGTCATTAAGTACCTTAAAGACCTTGGGGTAACAGCCGTGCAGTTAATGCCTATTTACGCTAAGATGAGCGAATCTAGACTAACTGAAATGGGGCTCTCAAACTATTGGGGCTATAATCCTATTTGCTTTATGTGTCCAGAACCATCTTATGCCTATAAAGATAGCGTAGTTGAATTTAAAACTATGGTGCGTGAATTGCATCGTGCGGGCATTGCGGTGATTCTTGACGTAGTCTATAACCATACCGCTGAAGGTGGGTATGGTGGGCCTAACGTTTCATTCCGCGGGTTTGATAGCCGTAACTATTATGTTTACGAACAAAACCAAGACAAATCACCTAACTACTTAGCAACTACTAATGTCACCGGGTGTGGTAATAGTTTTAATACCTCATCTGAGGTGGGTTTAAGGTTAGTTCTTGATTCTTTACGTTATTGGTTAACTGAAATGCAAGTTGACGGTTTCCGTTTTGACTTGGCAGTTACTGTAGCGCGTGAAACTAATAACTACGTCTTTAATTCATTTGAAAAGCATGGGGCTTTCTTTAAGTCTTGTGCTCAGGACCCAATTATCAATAAGGCAATCTTAATTGGTGAACCTTGGGATATTGGTGGCTTTGGGTATCGCGTAGGGCAGTTCCCAGCGCAGTGGAGTGAACAAAACGATCGTTACCGTGATACTGTCCGTTCATTCTGGCGCGGCGACCAAGGTTGTATGGGGGATTTTGCGACTAGACTTTTAGGGTCTCGTGATATCTACCCTAAAAACTTACGCTCTATAAACTCTTCCGTAAATTTTGTGAGCTACCATGACGGCTTCACGCTTGAAGACTTAGTAAGCTATAACAATAGACACAATGAAGCTAATGGCGAAGATAACCGTGATGGGCATGGAAATAACATTTCATGTAACTACGGGGAAGAAGGTCCAACTAAGAACCCTAAGATCCTCAAAAAACGTGCTCAGGTGAAGCGTAATATGCTTGCGACTGTAATGCTGTCGCAAGGGATTCCGCATATTGTCGCTGGGGATGAAATTTGTCGTACCCAAAAGGGTAATAACAATGCTTATTGCCAAGATAATGAATTAAGTTGGGTGGACTGGCATTTATCTGCAGAAAAACTTAGCTTATACCGCTTTGTCAGCCGTTTGATTGACATTCGTTTAAGCTCTAAGGTATTTACTGACTTAAGATTATCTGACGATAGATACAGACTTACCGATGGCATTGAACATCAAGTAAATTGGTATCATCCAAACGGTCAGCCGTTGTCAGAAGAGGATTGGCATTCACCGGTTTCTCAAGTCTTTATGCTCGATATTGGCGATTATGGAGATAATGGGGAACGTTGGCTTATGTTCTTTAATGCTAGTGCTTACGACATTTGCTTCCACATGCCAGAAGCGGCTCCCGGGATGGCTTGGAGTGCAGTTTTAGACACTGTGGAACCAGATGGTTGCCCACGTCGTTTTGGTAACGCCTCAGGCTTAACTCCTGTGTGTTCAGCGTCTTGCGTGAAATTAATCAAACAAGTTCCACAAAGCGAATTGCCAGCTGGCTGTGGTTTACATACAGAGCATGCAACTGCTATGTTTGAAGCTCGTCAGCAAGCTATGGTTGAAGCTCAAGCTGAAAACAATAGTCGCATGGTTCATGGCTTTGGTACTAATCTTGGTATTAGACCTCGTAAGATTAAATCAGGGCGTGACAAGTGGGGCGATTTTGATACCTTTACTTCCTTCTCCAAAGAAACAGTGAAGTCATACCATCACATTTATAATAGTGTGGAAGTTGAACTTAGCCCGCTTCATCAAGGTGATGATAAAGATAAAAATAAAAAGAGCTAACTTAAGCGTTAGGGCTCAAAGGTCCGCTAAGACTTAAATAAGTCGTGGTGAAACCTATGATATAAAGCTCAGCTTCGGCTGAGCTTTTTTCTGTTTAGAAACGGTGAAATAGGGGGCAAAGAAGGTGGGGTTTTCATGCATCTTGGCTTAACTTGTTGGGTTTTACATCTTTCTTTGTCGCCATCTCCTTGCAAGCATAAAAGAAGGGACAGCTAAGCTGTCCCTTAAATGTTTTCTTTCTAATTTAACTTGTGCTATTTAAGGTGAGCGAGGCCTTAAATTATTACTTGCCAAGATCCTTTAAAGGTACACCGTTGTAAAGGTTCTTTTCGAGGTGTTCAAGAGAAACACCCTTAGTTTCAGGTACAAAGAACATGGTGATAAAGATTGATGCAATACAGAAGGCAGCGTAGAGACCTAAGGTTACATTAGCACCTAAGCCGTCTAAGAGCTGGAGGAAGGTGTAAGCTACAATCATGTTTACGCCCCAGTTAGTACCAGTAGAGCAGGTAATACCAAAGTCACGGCCATTTAAAGGCTGGATTTCAGAGCAGAGTACCCAAATAAGAGGACCTGCTGAGAAGGCGAAGCTTATGATGAAGAGGAGGATGAAGCCAAAGGTGATAACAGCAGCTCCAGCTACATTCATTAGGCAAGCAACGGCAGTAAGTGAAATAGCCATTAAGATAAAGCCAGTGAGAAGGATAGGCTTACGGCCAGCACGGTCAACTAAGTAGATTGCAATGAAGGTTGCAAGCACATTGGTAAGACCAAGAATGATAGTCCCCCAGCTTGAAGCAAAGGTGGTACTAAAGCCTGCGTTTTCGAGGATCTTAGGGCCAAAGTACATGATTACGTTGATCCCGGTTAGCTGCTGCATAATCTGGAGAATCATACCTAAAGATACGCTACGGCGGAAATTACCATTTTTGGTAAAGAGTTCAAAACCGTTGGTTTTTTTAGCGGCAGAAGCTTGTACGGTTTCGTTGATTTCACGGTATTCATTTTCAGCTTCAGTTTCAGTAGAACGGATTTTATGCAATACTTCTCGTGCATGGTCATTACGGCCTACGCTTACAAGCCAACGTGGTGAGCGTGGAAGGAAGAACATACCGATAAGGAAAAGAAGGGCTGGAATTACAGAGAACCCGAGCATATAGCGCCAACTGTTTTCGACGGAGAACATGTAATCAGTAGCAGTACCAACGGTAATACCTTCTTGGAAGGTGTCTTTATAAATTGCGGAATTAACGATAAAGGCAGTCAAAATACCGATGGTAATCATGAGCTGGTAGAGAGAAATCATAGAGCCACGAATTGACTTTGGGGCGATTTCAGAAAGATAGAGCGGAGCGGTAAATGAAGCCACGCCGATTGCTAAGCCTACGATAATACGGAATAGGATAAGTGATGTGGCATTCCATGCGAAGGCGCACCCAAGAGCCCCAGCTAAGAAGAGAATGGCCCCCACAAAAAGTGACATTTTACGGCCGATCTTTTTAGTTAAGAAGCCTGAGAATATAGCTCCAAAGCAAGCCCCACCGAGCATTGAGCCCACAACAAGTGATAACTGTTGTGTGGTTAAATTAAGTGTGCTCTTGATAAAATCTTGAGCCTGGGCAATAACACCGGTGTCAATACCGAAAAGGAGGCCGGCAAGAGCTGCCAACATGCAGACGATAATGACAGATTTGTTGGTGGACGGTTCCGCCCCTGTAGCATTTGTGTTCATAGTCTTTAATCCATTTAATAATGATAGTTATGTTCTATCCTGCGAATTTTGTAATCCAGGATTCGATGTGGTAAATATATCCGGATCTGCATGTTTTGGGGAATGAAGATTGTGGAACTGTGAAAACGCTAACATTTTCATGAAAAATTTACATAAATATGTGTAACAACGATGTAACACATTCGCATTATATAAAATTTAGGGAAAAGTTTACAAAAACGGAGTGAAACAAGGTTAAAGGCTACAATTTTGTTCAAGTTTAGTATTAATTTGCACCGCTTTTGAAACAAATATGAAACAACACTCGTGGCCATGAGGTTAATGTTGAAATTTCATTACATATAAAAATAGCTATTTATGCACTAGCCTGCCATGAAAAAAGAAATAAGAAAAAGCCAGACAAGTTCTTGTCTGGCTTTGGCCACTCTTTAAGAGTTTTTAGTTTAGCCTCTAGGGAAGTTTTGTTTATTAACTTTAGCCTAATAATCAATCCCTAATGGAGTGTAACTATAAGTTTGGTATTTAGGACTTGGTCTTTGATTCCCTTCTTGGTTTTTTATAGTGTTTCTTAAAACAGGATCGCGCATATAGCCATTGATTAGCTTAATTGTCGCAGGTTCACTTACTTTACTCACGGCTTTAGCGAAGAAGATGTTTAGCATTTCCATGGTTGAGCTTACAACTGGTTCAGAATGGAAATATTTTGGAGGCGTAGTTTGTTTTTTAACTAACATGTTGTGGGCTAAGGAAATTGCGGTGTTAAGGTCACCAATCTCGTCAACTAACTTAATCTTTTGCGCGTAAATCCCGGTATAAATGCGGCCTTGTGCGATTTTATTGGCCTCGTCATAAGGAATGTTACGAGCTTTAGATACGTTGTTGACAAAGGTATGGTAAACGCTATCGATGCTAAGCTGCATGATTTCTTTTTGTTTGTCGTTGATAGGCAAGAAGATGCTATCTGAAGCGGTATCGCTGTTAGCAACTCCATCTGATGTAATACCAAAATTCTCAGCTAAACGACTAGCGCTCCCTGTGATGGCAAGAACGCCGATAGAACCGGTAATAGTTGAAGAGTCGGCCACAATCTTATCGGCTGCAGTTGAGATCCAATAGCCACCAGAGGCTGTCATATCGGCCATGTAGACTACGATCTTTTTGCCTTTATCCTTTAGTTCAAGGAGCTTTCGTCTAATTTGTTCTGAAGCGTAAACTTCACCACCTGGAGTATTAAGGTATAAGACTACGGCGCCAATCTTTGGGTTTTGAGCAATCTTATTTAACTGCGGAATGATGTTACTTGGGGTAAAGGCCATTGGATCATCCTCATCTGAGGAGGTGATTTCACCTATGCCGTAAACGATTGCAATTGAATTGGAAGCATCCGGGATTTCGGCCGGGTTATAACCTTCATTGGTCAGGTAATCTTGGTAGCTAACGGATGATTTAATGCGGTAATTATTTTCAGATTTGTTATAAACCACCTTGGTCCCTGCATCTTTAGCAATACGCTGTAAAAATTGCGCGTAAGGGACTACGGTATCAACTAATTTATGCTTAAGAGCTAAATTGGCGGCGTCACCTTTTGCTTGTCTAAGTGCCGGCAAGTATAAGTCACTTCCTGAGAAGATGGTGTCAAAGTCTTCTGCCGTGAGGGAGCTACGGGCGTTAAGGACTACGGTTTTATATTGGTCCCATAAATCGTCCACAATTCCTTGGTATTCGGTTTTAACCTGTGGGCTCATGTCAGAGCGATTGTATGGTTCAACGGCGCTTTTGTGAGTCCCGGCTTTTGGAGTATAGACATCGAGCTTAATTTTATCGAATAGGTTTTTGTAATAAAGAGTTTTTAAAGCCATCCCATGAATGTCAACATCGCCTAAAGGATCAAGCCCAATGATATTTGCGTGAGCGGCCAAGGCATATACAGATTGGCTGTAACTTGGGGCGTAAGCGTAAATGGCTAAGTTTTGGTGCTGGCTTTTTATTTTATCGAGAGCGGTGCCGAGGATTTTGGCTTGGTCTAAACGGATATAGCTTAGGCTACTTAAATCTAGGAACAAGGCTTTAATATGAGGTAATTTGCCTTTGGCAATAGCATCTAACGTATAAGTTAGATCGGGGAGGGCGCTAGTTTGCTGTTCTTCGTTTTCAAGCTGTGCTAAAAGTTCATCTAAAGGGTTTACGTATATGCGGTTGTCTGTTACTTCACTACCAAAATCGATGATCATAACTGAAGCTTGGTCTTGTTCAGCTTGTTTCTTTTCTTCTTTAACATTGTTGATCGCAGAAACGGTCCAGCTAGCTAACAAAGTCAGCATAATGATAAATAATAGGAACAAAAAAATGGAGTTCAGCACGAAGTTTCTAAAATAAGTAACCGCGCCTCCAATTTTATCAAGGCATTTAAAAAATGAATTTGTCATGTTTATACCGTAAAAATATAGGCTGTAGAGTTTTAAATCATCTCGTTGAGCCAATTGATGCCTAAATGGAGCTCTCCTGCTTAGTTTGCTTGCTATGTAAGTATGTTTTTATAATCCATGACATAAGGGACCTAATATAGGAATATAAGGCCGTAATGTAATGGATGTATGCATGCATGTAGACATGCAGATATACATAGATATTGCAAATGAAGACGGAGTGAGAGCTGTCTATGTTATCTATTATATATATAAGGTCTGCTTTTGTTTTGTTTTTTTTGTGCGGTATAAGGTTAGGGTGGGAGCAAGCGTAAGACCAGGTTTTGGGAATAATGATTTTTTTTGAGGTCGTTGCAGGCGGAAAACCCTGTAAAACCATGAAACAAAATTCCACTTTGGAGAAAAATATCGCAAAAAGTGTGAACTAGGATTATTTTCTTTACCATTTTGCACTTTTTATATATAATGCCTAGGCAAAATTAACCACTATCTTTTTATCTATGTGAGAGATTTTGCCATGCTTAGAATTCTTCAAGAAGCATTAACATTTGATGATGTTTTGCTTGTTCCCGCTCACTCTACCGTTCTCCCAAACACTGCAGACCTTCGTACTCAGCTTACCGCTAAGATTCAATTAAACATCCCAATGGTTTCCGCTGCTATGGATACCGTAACCGAAGCAAGACTTGCTATTGCTTTGGCTCAAGAAGGTGGTCTTGGTTTTATTCACAAGAACATGTCTATTGAGAAGCAGGCAGAAGAAGTTCGTCGTGTTAAAAAGTTTGAAAGTGGTATGGTAACAGACCCTGTAACCGTTCACCCAGAAAACACTATCGCTGAAATCGTTGCTTTAACTCATAAGCATGGTTTTGCTGGTTTCCCAGTTGTTGACGCTGAAGGCGATCTTATGGGGATCATTACTGGCCGTGACGTACGTTTCGTAACTGACCTCAATAAGAAGGTTTACGAAATCATGACTCCAAAGGAACACCTCGTAACTTGCCGCGAAAATGCTTCTCGTGAAGAAGTTCAAGCTTTAATGCAAAAGAACCGTATTGAAAAGGTTCTTGTTGTTGATGCGGGTTTCCATCTTAAGGGGATGATTACCGTTAAGGATTTCCAAAAGGCTGAACGTAAGCCAAACGCTTGTAAGGATGCTTTAGGCCGTCTTCGTTGTGGGGCTGCTGTTGGGGCTGGTGCTGGTAATGAAGAACGCGTTAAGGCTCTTGTTGAAGCTGGGGCTGACGTTATTCTTATCGACTCTTCTCATGGTCACTCACAAGGGGTGCTTGATCGTGTAGCTGCAACTCACAAGGCTTATCCTGATATCGAAATTGTAGCTGGTAATATCGCTACTGCTGAAGGCGCTATCGCTGTAGCTGAAGCTGGTGCTTCAACTGTTAAGGTTGGTATCGGCCCTGGTTCTATTTGTACTACCCGTATTGTAACTGGTTGTGGCGTACCACAGATTTCTGCAGTATCTAACGCAGTTGACGCTCTTAAGGGCTCTGATGTTAAGGTTATCGCTGACGGTGGTATTCGTTACTCTGGCGATATCGCTAAGGCTATTGCCGCTGGTGCTAACCTCGTAATGGTTGGTTCTATGTTTGCTGGTACTGAAGAAGCTCCAGGTGAAGTTGAACTCTTCCAAGGTAGATCATTTAAGTCATACCGTGGTATGGGTTCATTAGGTGCTATGTCTCATGGTTCTGCTGACCGTTATTTCCAGTCTGACAACGCTGCTGACAAGTTAGTTCCAGAAGGGATTGAAGCTCGCGTTCCATACAAAGGCCTCTTAAAGCAGATCGTTCATCAGCAGATGGGTGGTTTACGTAGTGCTATGGGGCTTACCGGTTGTGCTACTATCGACGAAATGCGTACTAAGGCGCAGTTCGTTCGTATCACTGGCGCTGGGATCAAGGAATCACACGTACACGACGTTACTATCACTAAGGAAGCTCCTAACTACCGCGTATAAGCTCAAGTTTAGAGTTCCATTTAGGTAATAAAACCTAAATGCTATAAACAGACTCTGGCCTAAAGGTCGAGAGTCTGTTTCTTTTTAAGCGTAAGCGGAGTTTGTGAAGTTAAAAGTCAATAATTTCCCTAAAGCTCCAGCTTAGTCATTTGTGAAAAGATCCACAGCATGGTGTATAATGGCACTCGGGCTCGTTCAACGACCCAGCTTTGGTATTAAGCAACTGAAAATTCCTGTATTTGACAGGATGATTCGATCGGAAAAAGATACATGACAGTAAAAAACATTCATCAGGAACGTATCCTGATTCTTGATTTCGGCTCTCAGGTAACTCAGTTGATTGCACGTCGCGTACGTGAAATTGGGGTTTACTGTGAGCTCTGGGCCTGGGACGTTACCGCAGAGCAGATTAAGGAATTTAATCCTAACGGTATTATTCTTTCAGGTGGTCCAGAATCAGTAACCGAAGAAGGTTCTCCACGGGCTCCATCTTGTGTATTTGAACTTGGCGTTCCAGTTCTTGGTATCTGCTATGGGATGCAGACCATGGCTCAGCAGTTAGGTGGCGAAGTTCAAGGTTCTTCTAAGCGTGAATTTGGTTACGCTTGTGTGGATCTTGATGCTAATGAAAACCCATTATTTAAAGATATCTGCGACAAGATTGATGATGGCAAAAACCAACTTGAAGTTTGGATGAGCCACGGTGATAAGGTTACTGCTTTGCCACAGGGCTTTACTGTTTCTGCTCACACTGCTTCTTGCCCATTCGCCGCCATGGCTGACAACAGCCGCCGTTTCTACGGTGTACAGTTCCACCCTGAAGTAACTCATACTAAGAGTGGCGCTAAGATGCTCGCAAACTTTGTTAAGGGGATCTGTGGTCTTGAAGGCTTATGGTCACCTGATGCAATCATTGAAGATGCTGTGGCTAAGATTAAGGCTCAGGTTGGTAACGAAAAAGTTATCCTTGGTCTTTCTGGTGGGGTTGATTCTTCTGTAACCGCTTTATTGTTGCACCGTGCTATCGGCGATAACTTAACTTGTGTGTTTGTAGACAACGGTTTACTTCGTTTGAACGAAGGGGCGCAAGTTAAAGAAATGTTTGGTAGCAAGTTTGGTCTAAACATCGTTTATGTTGATGCTGAAAAACGCTTCCTTGACGCTTTAAGTGGTATTTCTGACCCTGAAGCTAAGCGTAAGACCATTGGCCGAGTATTTATTGACGTCTTCGCTGATGAAGCGCGCAAGCTCACTGATGTTAAGTTCTTAGCTCAAGGTACAATTTACCCAGACGTAATTGAATCTGCAGCTTCTAAGACTGGTAAGGCTCATGTAATTAAGTCTCACCACAATGTTGGTGGTTTACCAGCTGATATGAAGTTTGGTTTGGTTGAACCATTACGTGAACTCTTTAAGGATGAAGTACGTAAGGTGGGCTTAGCTCTTGGCTTGCCTGCTGATATGCTTAACCGTCACCCATTCCCAGGCCCAGGTCTTGGGGTGCGTGTTCTTGGTGAAGTAAAGAAGGAATACTGCGACTTACTCCGTAGAGCCGATGCTATCTTCATCGAAGAACTCTATAAAGCAAATTGGTACTATAAAGTATCTCAGGCTTTTGTGGTGTTCCTCCCGGTTCGTTCTGTAGGTGTAATGGGCGATGGCAGAAGATATGATTACGTTGTATCTTTACGTGCTGTTGAAACCATCGACTTCATGACTGCTCATTGGGCTGAACTTCCATACGATCTCTTAGGCCGTGTGTCTAATCGTATCATCAATGAGATTGATGGCATCAGTCGCGTAGTATATGACGTTTCAGGTAAGCCACCTGCAACTATCGAATGGGAATAATTTTAAAAAGCCCGCAAAGTTTTGAAAAATCAAGCTTTGCGGGCTTTTTTGTGCCTTTTGGTACTAAAATGGTACTAAGTATGAGGCCATGTAGTCTTCCATTCGAAGTAGTCATTTGGGGTTATCTCCCCGGTTTTTAATTTGTTTTTCGTCTCGTTCCATTCCAAAAGAAAATTGGTTCATCCCTAAATTTTTGGGGTTATAAAGCAGTGAATTTTGTAGATAGGAATAGATAAGTTAAAATAAAGGCTCCACCGTTTAACTTTAATATCCACCAAAAAGGAAACAGATGAAGCCTGAAGATGTTGTAACTTGTTTTTACACTGCTGCCAATAATCCAGAAACAGAAAATTTAGTACTAGCAACTCCAGAGGAGTTGCTACACATTAGGAGAAAAGAAACAGTACTTGAGCTTTACCCTGGATGTGTAGTCACAGAAGATCCTATATTAGATGCTGAGAATATGAGGCTAATTGTTAAGTTAGCCTATAAACACGACTCTTTGACACTTTCTTCACCAGCTAAGTTTTTCAGTACCTTTGTTTTTAGGTCTTTTAGGCCTGTAATAGAAAAACAAATTTTTTGACCTTGAATTCTTGTAGCGATATGTGGTGATATGTGGTATAATAGGGTCGTAGGCATGACAACCTTGGAAAACACCATGAAACTCACCATCTCCCGCTCAAAAAACTCAACCTCCTTCTACGTTCATGAAAGTTATCGTAATGAAAAAGGACATAGCACCACACGAGTGGTAGAGAAATTAGGTACTGCTGAATTTATTAAATCTGAATATGGGGTTGAAGATCCTGAAAAGTGGGCTCGTGAGTATGTTGCGAACTTAAATAAGGAGCTCAAGCAGAAAAAGCAGGAAGAGTTAGCTAACGCTAAGAACAAACAAGTTAATATTACTCTCTATGAGGGGAAGGAATATGCTGAAGGTGAAAAACGTTCATTTAACGTGGGGTATCTAGCTATCCAAAAAGCTTTGTATAGCCTAGGTTTTAAGGACATGTGTTCTAAAATTTCTGATAAGTATAAGTTTGAATACAATTTGGAACGTATTGTGGCAGATCTTATCTATGGAAGAATCATGAATCCATGTTCTAAGAAAGGTACGTTTGAACATTGGGAAAGTCATTCTCTTGAAGAAGAAATGTATGATCAACACCAGATTTACCGCTCTTTAGATGTTTTGCACCAAGAATCTGATTTCATTCAATCATACCTTTACAAGGCCAGTATCAAAGTTACTCCTAGAAACTTTGATGCGGTGTATTACGATTGCACTAACTTCTATTTCGAAATTGATGAAGAGGATGAGCTTAGAAAGTACGGCGCATCAAAAGAACACCGCCCAAATCCTATTGTGCAAATGGGCTTGTTCATGGATGGTAGTGGGCTTCCAATGTGTTTCAATATCAACCCTGGAAACACGAACGAACAGACTACACTCATTCCTCTAGAAAAGAAGATTATTGAAGAGTTCAATAACAATAAAGCTCCAATGATTGTGTGTACTGATGCAGGACTTGCTTCAATTACAAACAAAAAGTTTAACAGCACCGTGTATCCTCGTAGACACTTCATCGTAACCCAATCCCTAAAGAAGCTAGATAAAACTAACCAGGATTGGGCTTTAGACCATGGTCGTTCTCTTATAAAAGAACCAATTAAGCCACACGAAAACCCTAGCCAGATCGAGACTGAACGTAACTTTAAATGTTGGCATTTAGCAGGTAGTTCAGAGCTTTATTCACTTGATGATATTGATGAAAATGCAGCAGAAAACTACAACAAAATCTTTTACAAAGAACGAATTATTAAAAGTACTGCAAGCTCTGAATCTAAAGACTCAAAATCAAAAAATTCAACCTTTGAACAAAGATTGATAGTCTCTTATTCTTTGAGGTACAAAAACTTCCTTGAAAGAAAACGCCAGGCGCATATAGCAAGAGCTGAAAAGATAATCCAAGCAAGACAATGTCGCAAAGGTGCGGAAGATAAAATACCTAGTGATTGCGCCAAGTTGATTCAGGTAACTCATAAAACCAAAGATGGTCAAACAGCTGACAAAAAAGAATATTCATTGAACCAAGACTATATCACTAACGAAGCAAGATTCGACGGATTTTATGCTGTTACCACATC
>UQCV01000035.1 GCA_900539665.1 uncultured Succinivibrionaceae bacterium
GAAGGAAATCAATGATGATTGGATATCTAGAAAATATATCAACATGGATTTATAGCAACAAATAGCGGTGGATTAGATATTTTACAAGAAAACTAAATTACACCAACAATATGGACTTGACTTCTAAAGCTAATGCTTGCAAAGAAAGCAAGAAAGTCGCAAAAGAAGAAAAAGCTCAAGCTTGTGATGAAGTTTCTGTAGCCCAAGATGCCAAAGTCGAAGCGCCAAAAGAAGAAACTGCCAAAGCAGTCGCTCCAAAAACTACTGAAGTAGAAAGGAAGGCCCCAAGCAAGGCCACAGCTAAAGCTCCTACTAAAGAAACCTCCGCTCCTAAAGCTACCGCCACTAGAAAAAGCGTGAGCGCTCAGGCGGTAACTCGCGATGATGACGTGCCTGAAGCGAATTTGAGCTCAAATCTTAAATCCGCCACTTCCAGGGAAAACCACCCGTAAAAAGCGTATTCCGGAAGCTTAAGATGGCGCGAACTTAAAAGTTCAATATAGACAGTGAAAAGTCAAACGACTGGACCTTAAATGAAAATTTAGCCAGTCGTTTTTTGGGGTTAATTTTTAGGGCTCTTCGTGCATATGTGTTGCTAAATTGGCTCTTTTACCCACAGATATGCACGATGACTCAAAAAATGTTGCAACCTGCTTGACACTAACCGCTTTGGTTTTAGTACATTCTAGGTTTAAGTTCACTATAAGTTTTAGTTTTTGCTCAAGCTTTGGTTTTTGCTCAAGCTTTAGTTTTTGCTCAAGCTTTAGTTTTTGCTTTTACTTTGGCTTTAGCAAGAATTAAGTTCGCTTTTACCTAAAACTTAGCCACCAGTGTTTTAAATCAATCCATAAAACCTGCACCCAAACAGAAATTTTTTGGCCCACGTCCATGAGATAGGACTTAACAGTCGAAAAATTATCCAAAAAGTCATAGTACACATCAAACAGCTCAGGTTGACCATGTTTAAAGGCGTAATAAACCAAAGCCCCCCAAAGTGTAATGCCGAGCATCAAAGCCCAAAGCGTACCTACTTTTAAGTATCCTTTAGCAAAGAATAACCAAGCGCGGGTGCGCCAATCTTTGGCCTGATTTGATACGAATTTCGAGTTCATCTCAAAATAAACTAAAGCCGCGATCTTAACGATGCTGCGCACTACATAAATTGAGCTTAGAGACAGGACGAGTATTATAAGCGGAAAACCTGCGAAACCTAACATATCAAGCAGGAGTTCTAATACATAAAAGGTACCTACGACGGCTAAAGCGCCACATAAGATATAAAGCCAAGTAAAACGGCGTAAGATTTTTGTGAGCCCCAAAGTTACTTCATGTGGCCGTATTTCAATAAACATTTTTTCAGCCACTAAATCCGGAACTAAAGCTAAACCTTTAGGTGTCATAAATATTAAAGCGCGGGCGCCAGGCATACAGGCTGCATATAAGTATGGGACTTTTAATAGATCACTCGCCATATAATTGCCAGCTTCATCGACAAACATGACTTTAACTAAGCGTTCTTGAGGATCGCATTCAAGCACCAACACTTGTAGCGCTTGCACTATGGAACCAATGCTAAGTGGTAGCCTCCGTCCTCCCATTAAAACTTGCCATCTTTTAAAGGAAGCAGGTTCAGGCGGGAGTCTGTACCATGAAATATCTAATGCTTCTGGGTTAGCCCACGCATAGAACCCTCGGCTCGGAAGTTCATCTAAGGCCACATTGGGCTTTAAAGTCACAACCCCATTTTGAGTTACTACTTGCCAAGGATGTAAACCAGACTTCAAACCTTTAGTGCAACCATCATAAAAAGGTATATCTTGCCCTTCGAGTAGTAAACATGGTTCCGTGCGACCTAAAAAAGAAGTATCGGTTGGGTTTGGGGTTGAACTTGTCATGGAGCGCCCTCTGTCATAGAACTCAAGTTTTTCAAATTATAGCAATAATCCTCAAGGTTCAAAGCTAAAAAAAAGAAAGAAAAAAAATCCAATCCCCAAAGAAGTTTCGCTTAAGGTTAAAGCATTATTGGCCTTATCCCTTACTTAACTAACTTTACACAAAGCGTAACTAATATTTCGTGATTGTGCCCAAAATCTTGGGATATATAATTTTTTGTGGAGTCGGACCAATTTTCAACATTTAAAAAGCTCACACCACTGACTACCACCACGGGCTTTCCCGTGGGAGCAGTCAGTGCAAGGCAACCCTAAGCCAATTTATCTTAGCAAAACAAATATCAAAATTCTAAAAATTTAAGCTAACACACAATATTTTTACATCTTAGTATAAAACGCATGTAATTAGGCATATCATTAATTAATCGTTAGTTTTAAAATAGGGATGAGTTTGAGTCAGCAAGTTTAATACTAACTCTTAAAGACAAGATTTACCGCTTGGTTTGTAATTATTGCTTTTTGATGTTGGGCTTTTAACTACAGCTAACTTAACCTTAAATCTCATATAAAATTTTAGAAACTAACTGATAGTAAAATAATTACTACATAAAAAGTAAGTAAGCTTTCGCTTTCATAGACCAACACTAATATGCATTTAGTGTTATGTATTTAGCTTTTTAAGGCCTAGCCTAATAATCTAGAACATTAGTACTCTAATTACCTAGTGTAATAGTGCTTGTTCTTAAGTAGCTAATCCTAAATTAGGCCATGAAAGCAAGGTTTTCCCTAACAGGTACCTCAAACTAAAGGTACTTACGTATAACAAAAACTTAGGAAAAATCATATGTTTTGTCCTCAATGCGGAAGAGAACTCCCAGACAACGCAAGTTTCTGCTCAAAATGTGGTGCCGTGATTGACTCCCAGAAAAAAGAAGAAACTTCCTCTCAATCTAACCAAAATGAACAGCAAGATTCACAGGCGCAAACCGCAGCTGTATTCACCGAAGCTCCAGCAACTGAAAATCCAGCAAACACTCTCGCTCCGAACCAATCTACGTTAACTTGTGGTATGTGGTTATTGTTTTTATTTGTCTTAGGGATTATTAATTGCGTGCCATTTATAGGCTTCGTGTTACAAATTGTTATTTTAATTGTACTTGCCTGCATGGACAAGAAGACCTTTAAGTTTCCTGAAATAATTCCATTTGCCCGCGCATCTTTAATTTTGATGGCCATTATTACAGCAATATTCATAGTGATATTTTTATTCGTGATTATATTTACCGCCATTGGCGTAAGTATGCACCAATAAAACAAAACAACTTAAATTAAACTAATATGACTCGCGAGAACGTAAACCAAATGCAAAATTAAAAGCAAGTTCTCGAGAACCTAACTTGAAACGGAATTATTTGGATATGAATAGAGAAATGACAACCAAGGATTGGGTGATAACCCAGCTCCTTCTCCTTATCCCTATTGTAAACATTGTTTTACTTTTGATCTGGGGTTTTCAGAGTAATGAAAATTCAAAATTTTTAACCCGCAAGAGATACTGCCAAGCTTTACTTATATTTTTTGCCATCATAATTGTATTATATGCAATTGTTTTCCTTGGTATTCTTGTTTTTGGATTGTCTGTAGGTGCTATTGGCCACTAACCTGTAGTTAGATGTAACCTCCTAATGTACCGTAATATAAAGGCCTGTAAGAACAGGCCTTTAATCTGAACTAAATTTAACTTTAAACGTTTTCAAATGATATTATCCTCTAGCAATGCAAGCTCATGCGGCTAAGTAATATCAAGGTCAAATCTAGGTCTAGAATCTAACAAGCTTAAAACCGGATTTAAACTTAGGGCTAAACCATAAATCAAGCATTCATTCTTTCAAAACATAGCCCAGACATCAGTTTCTTCTCAAATTGCCATCTTTCTTTTAGCGAGAACTTACAAACTTTCTTGCATCTTGCAAATTGCCCTGGTATCCTGATAACTATAGAAACAATCCGTTTGCTACGCAAAAATAAAACTGATTACTCTAAGGACAATTGTGCATGGCTACTGCAGACTTTAACGAAAGCCCTAACGCTATCCCTAAACTCAAACCTGGACTTTATGAATCCGTTTTAAACGCCGAAATTGAACAAAGTTTAAAGCAACAAGCCGCTGCTGATGTACTATTTGAAAAAATCGAAACAACAGAAGCCCCATTTATTCTCTCTAGATATTTGCGCGGAGTTCTTGAATCGACTTTAGGCCAAATGCTCACAGAAAAAACCAAGAAGGCTAAGTCAGAAACCGATAATGATCGCACTGATACATTGGTTACTATGATAAATAAGATCATCAGCGTAATTGATGAAGAACAGCCAGGAGTAAATCTTAAAGGTAAAATCGTTTCTGAAGAATGCAAACAATTAACCCAAGTTGGTTTTGATAACGTTGTTTCTTTAAAAGAACATCGACCACAAATAGAGCGGCCTGAAACTTCACTTTCAATAAGTAGCCTCTTTACCGGTTCCTCAGCTAATGAACCAAAAATGTTCAACGAACTACGCAAAGAGATCGCTTCTGCTGATAAAATCATTCTCCTTGTCTCTTTCATAAAAAATTCTGGTTTGCGCTTAATCTTAAAAGACCTTGAAGACTTTACGAGCAAACGCGGCAAAACCTTAGAAGTTATCACTACTACCTACATGGGAGCTAGTGACGCTAAATGTATAGTCGACTTAAACGCCCTACCAAACTCCACCGTAAAAATTTCATACGATACAGCCAAAACTAGACTCCACGCTAAGTCGTATATATTTTTACGCGACACCGGTTTTTCAACAGCGTACATAGGATCCTCCAATATTTCTGGAGCTGCGCTTTCAACTGGCCTCGAATGGAATTTAAAAATCACCAACCAAGATCAGCCTCAGATCTTAAAAAAAATTTTAGCTACCGTTAGCAGTTACTGGAATTCTAGCGAATTTGAAACTTATGACGAGTCGCAATACGAAAAGCTATGCCGCTGTTTAAAGCAGGAAAAAGGGCCCGATAAAATCAACCAACAAGTGTTGTTTGATATCACTCCATACACGTTCCAACAAGAAATACTAGATGAATTAGAAACAGCGCGTGAAGTCCGAGGCGAAACCCACAATTTACTAGTCGCCGCCACTGGATGTGGTAAAACCGTAATTTCAGCTTTAGACTACCGCAACTATTGCCGTAAAAACCCAAAACGCCAAAACAAATTATTATTCATTGCCCATCGTGAGGAAATTCTGAGCCAAAGTATTGCGACTTTTAGAAATGTGTTACGTGATCCAAATTTTGGTGAATTACTCTCCGGAAACTACAGTCCGGAAAACGCAGAATATCTTTTTGCAACGATTCAATCGGCCAATTCGCAAGCTATATGGGACAAACTCCCGGCTGACTATTATGATTTCATCATTATTGACGAATCTCATCACTCCGCCGCCCAATCCTACAGCAAAATTTTAGACTACTTTAAACCACAGATTCTGTTAGGGCTTACCGCCACCCCTGAACGTATGGACGGTAATGATATCCTTAAGTATTTTAATGGCCACATCGCCGCTGAAATTCGCTTACCAGAAGCCATCGATAAAGGGCTACTTTGCCCATTCCAATATTTTGGGGTTACCGATGACATTGACCTTTCACAAATAAAATGGACGCGCAATGGATACGAAGCTAGCGAACTCGAAAACGTTTATGTCCTTAATACTGAATTAGCCCATCGCCGTCTTCTTAATATTCATCAAAACCTCTTAAAATACGTCACTGATATTTCAAAAGTACATGGCTTAGGCTTTTGTGTTTCCATTAAACACGCTACCTTCATGGCTTCTGAATTCAATAAGCTTGGTATTTCAAGCATGGCTTTAAGTAGTAAGACCAGCTTAGAGGAACGTAACCAAGTAAAACAAAAACTTAATTCAGGCGAAGTCAAATTTATCTTTGTCGTTGACCTTTACAACGAAGGGGTTGACATTCCAATCATTGACACGATTTTATTCTTACGTCCAACTCAATCCCTAACTGTATTTTTACAACAGTTAGGTCGTGGGCTTCGTCATGCCCCGAACAAAGATTGTCTCACCGTACTCGATTTTATCGGGCAAGCTAACGAAAAATATAACTTCAATGATAAGTTTATGGCGTTACTCCAACGTACTAAACGCAAGAACCTAAAAGAAGAAGTAAATACAGGCTTTACCTCCTTACCTCGCGGTTGCTACATCGAACTCGAAAAGAAAGCTCAGGCTTACATCCTTAAAAACATTCAAAAGGCGATTGGCGCAAACCGGGTCTATAAGCTTATCGTTGACTTTTATAGTTGCCGCCCAGGCGTTACCCCGTCATTAACTTCGTTCTTAAACGAATCAGGGTTGACCCCAAACGAACTTTATCAAAAGAATTGTTCCTTCGCCCGCTTATGCGTTTCGGCTAATTTAATACCAGAATTCCAAGATCAAGAACAAAAGCTTAACCTTGAAGAAAATATCTTTAGTAAAGCTTTACTCTGGATTGCGCGAATTGACTCAAGACGCTGGATTCGTTTTCTCTTAGATAAACTACTCCCAAATCTATCACTTGCTTATATGACGCAGCTTAGTGAACTTGAGTTACGTTATCTCAAAATGTTTTGGGTAACGATCTACAAAAACAACCCTCCGTCAAATCTGAGTCAAATTTTTACCGACCTAGAAATTTTGAATCAAAACCCAGTGCTTTTAGCTGAAATCAAAGAACTTTTAACCTGGAATTACCATCACATTAAAATTGTGGACCACGAAATCCCAGAAATAGAAAACTGTCCGCTCGATATATATTGCACCTATTCACGCGATCAATTGCTTGTAGGTCTTGGCAATGACAAGCCTCGTGATTGTCGCGAAGGCGTTAAATACCTTGAAAATATTAATACCGACGTGCTTTTGGTTACTCTCAATAAAAGCGATAAGGATTACACACCAACTACATTGTATGAAGACTACTCCATCAATGAGCAATTGTTCCATTGGCAAAGTCAAAGTACAACTAGTGAAGCTTCAAAAACAGGGATGCGGTATATACAAGGCACCTCCAAAATATTGCTCTTTGTACGAGAAACCAAAAACGTTAACAATATAGCTGAATCATATAGCCTTTTGGGGCTTTGTGATTATGTAAGCCATACCGGTAGTAAACCAATGAGCATAACTTGGAAGATGCGCCGTAATATTCCGGCTAAATTCCTCAAAAGAACTAACCAACTCCTCATTGGTTAAAGGATCCCTCTAAAGGTACCTTAACCTACGCCAATTAGAGCTTAGTAACTTTAAGCATTCTGAGCTAGATATTAGGCAATTTTAGCCTTTATCTAGCTTTGACTCTGACCTATTTTTTTCGTTTTTAAGCTTATTGTCTTTTAAAGTAAGCTTCACAATCTCCACTTGGCCTAAAGTAAGTTCTGATATAGCCTTGAGGTGATACCACAACGTAATCGCAACTACTAGAGTTAAGATATTGCATATCTCCGTCTAGCTGATATCCCTTTAAGTCAGCACTTGCTATAGTGCGCCGCGCTCCATTTAAATAAGCTTCCTGAGAATGGTATCCTAGTTCTGCCCCATGTTTTTGATAATGCTGCCTAGCTAACCTCTCGTTTTTAAAGGTATATTGCTTAAGAGCGCTATAGTCATTATCACCTTCATAAGCAGACGTTACATCTTGATCACGAAGACTGATGCCACTATTTTCATCCGTAAAATCATCTGTCTCCGCCCAAGATTGAATTTCTACTCCCTGGCTACTTCCGCCTGAAATCTTATCGTAATTATTGTCAGGATAGTCGATATAAATCTGCTTTAGAAATAAGATTAAAGCCCCAACAGCACAAACGGCTATACCTTTATAGCTTAGCTTTTGCATAATATCCTCATTACACGTAACAGCTCGAAAAGCTCTTGTTATATCAGCTTTTATTATTTAAGCGCCTTTAAGGATTATAGCCTATTCTTGCAATTTTTAAAGATTAAGCTTTAAGCAGCAAGGAAAAATGGAAGAAGCATTGCGCCGAAGATTTCGAGTGGTAAATACATTAAACAGACTATATTAGTAACCTATATTAGTAACCTATTTTAGTAACCTAATTGGACAAGCAAACTTGATAACCAAACTTGGTAAGCAATTTTATGATAGCTATGTTATTTTATTAAGCCTGCAATCTGTAAATAAGAAGTCGCTAAACGTAGCTTGGGGATTTTCTAAATCCGCTCTTACTAGCATTTAACGACTAAACTAAAGAATGGAATTCAAAGCTTACTTAGTTTGCCTTTTGGCGCTCTTGATACCACTTTGGTAATTCCTTTAAACTTGAAGCACCTGCAAAAATTCCATCCATGGAAATTACGTTGGCTACATGCCAAGAATTTAAGTCTTGATTAAAACTTTTAGCGCGGTTAAACATTTCATTCATGTTGGTCACCTTCCCAGTATCAAAACTCTTTAAGTCTTGATTAAAAGATGAAGCGTCCTTAAACATGCCTTCCATACTAAGCACACTACCAGTTTGCCACTTAGTTAATGGTTGATTAAAGGAAACTGCTTTTTCAAACATGCTTGCCATGGTAGTGACTTTGCTAGTATCCCAAGCACCAATGGCCCCTTGAAAAGCCACGGCCATTAAAAACATTTGGTTCATGTTAGTAACGTTGGTGGTTTGCCAAGTATTTAAATCCTGGTTAAAGGAAGAAGCTTGTTTAAACATGCTTTCCATAGTGGTAACCTTAGCGGTATTCCACTTGTTTAATGGTTGATTAAAATCACGATCGCCATTAAACATCCCGTCCATACGGGTAACGTTGGCCGTATTCCACGTATTAAGCGGCTGATTAAAGTTGCGGGCCCCGGCGAACATTTCTTTCATGGAGGTTACCTGAGCGGTGTTCCATTTTCCCAAATCTTGATTAAAGTAAGCCGCCCCATAGAACATACGTTCCATAGTTTTAACTTTAGAGGTATTCCAATCAGCAATTGGGTGATCGAAGTTTTCCGCGCCCCAAAACATACCTAACATGTTTTCAGCCGCAGAGGTATCCCAGTATTCGAGCCCCGCGTAATCTCCCCGGCGATCATAACCGGCACACTTTTGAAATTTATCAAGCGAAGCAATTAATTCAGGGCTCATGCCTTGAGCTTTACCAGCAGCTTTTGACATCATAAATTGGCCCACTGCTTCAGGACTTGCGAACAGCAAGCTAAAGTCTTTAATGTGCTTTGTGTTAATTTCATCGAGCCGCACATTATTATTAGCAAGCAAGTGCTCAAGTTCACAACGGTCCTGTGGTTCGTATTTGTAAACGTGAATTTCTAAATTTCGCGCATAGTTTGTAGCAGGTACGACCACTTCTTCAAGGCTCGCTTGCGCGTGCTTAGACATATGGTTCGTGCTATCAGTCTCCGCGTCTCCACAACCAGTAACGATTAAAGCGCAGCAACCAACAAGAACAGAGACACTAATTTCTTTTAGTAGCTTTAGATCAAATTGAAGCTGATGTAGGGCTTTAGGCGCCACTACATTTAATTTATCTTTTTTAAGGATTGTTCCCCATAGTACCAACATACCGGGTAAACGGGAACGGTTTGAGTTGTTTCCGTGCATACTCTTTCCGACTTCTTTCCGACTATACTCTTTACAAAAATGAAATTACGCTACCTGCTGTTTAAAACTATCCATGAAAACGTATATCCCAAGCTTTGTTCTACACTTAATCCAGGATAATAAGCTATAAACAAAAACGATAACTTTTTATTGTTTTAAGTAATTTTAGTTTTTATAGTTATTTTTGAGACCTTGATCACTAATCTCACAATTTCATTGTTACAGTTCCCACAATTAATTTCAAGTTGTTAATTATATTTTGATCACTATCACAGATTTTTTGGTGAAAATTAGGACAAATCCTAACATTGAATTAACGATTGTTAATTTTTTGTCTATCACAAGGTAAAAACATGGTTAAAAAACGCACGGCATACCATAGGTCAAGTGGTCGCACAAGCTTGACACTAACCGAATTCAGGCTATAAAATTTTAGGCATTAACACCAAACATTAACTTTCTTTCAATTTTGGGTTCATGTGACATAATTTGGAACACCTGGTTTTGTTTTTTTTAGATTTGTACCCCCTTCGGAAACACCTTACATCTAAAAATCGTGGTTTTACGCAAATTTCGATCTAGTAAAAACATAAATTTAATTTTTGAGACCCAAAACAGACGTATACTTTACAAGAGCCATCGATGTGATGGTAAACATAAAGCCTGGCACGGAGGCCCTTATGTCAAAACTTCAAACCCAATCCCATGAGTTCGCTCATGACTTAAACCACTCTTCATCAACCTCAACTAGCCTCGACGTTTTTGCATTTCAAGCTCAAGCAAAGCCACGAACTGTTCCACAACCTAAAATTCTATCTTTAACTTCAGGCTTTACTCTTATTGAGCTAGTCGTCGTCATCGTAATTTTAGGTATTTTAGCAGCTGTGGCCGCTCCTAAATTTATGGACCTTAAAAAAGATGCAGTAATCGCTAACTTAAATGGGCTTAAAGGATCCATAAAGAGCGCTATGCAGCTTACGCAAGCCAAACTGCTGATAAACGGAACATCCAATCTTGGTAATAACAAAGAAGGTCTCTGCAACGAGACCAAACATGATCCAAACTATTGTGTAGAAATCCAGCCTAGCATATGGATGCGTGTAAAAGCGGGGTACCCCGACACGGCCGAAGTGTATAAAGCTGTGGATAGCGATGTCTTGGCCTACACCACCACTCGTTGCGAAAAATTAAGTGAAACTCAACAAAAATGCGACGCCGCTTGGTGTTGGTGCGACAAACCTTCTTCTATTCAAGGTAAAGTAAAACAAAAATACTTAGGCGAAAACTACAATTTAGTAACGAAAAACGATGTTTCCGTATTTTGGCCCCAAGGCTACACTTTTAATAGAACAGCTACTACGGATGGATGCTACGTGTTGTACCAGCAAGCGATCGTCGATGCTACTACTCACGCTATTAAAAAGAATCCACATGTAGCTATCGTTTCAGATGGTTGCTAAGAACTTTTGCTAAATAGCTAAGTAGCAATAAACACCAAAACACACACGAAAACGAAAAAACGCCAAGCTTTAAACTTGGCGTTTTTGTTTAGTTCGTTTAGTTTAGCTAGTTTTGTTTAGCCTTTTGTTTTGATTGCGTCTTAAACCTAACAATTGATTAATGACCCATGCTAACTAGAGTTGACATGGTTCCCGTAACAAGCGCTGGCACCATAAAAACTACTGCAATGGCACGCCCTTTGGTCCAAAACCTTCTGTTTATGACCTGCATCACGTCATCATCTTCTATAGCTTGATTTGGTTTCTTTGAGTTTAAGTCCGACATCAATTGACGCGAGATTTTAATCATATGTAGCGTCACCCCAAAACTCATAGCCACCGCAAGTATCGGAAAACCAACCCCTAAAAACCAAGCTATGTTTTTTAATAGATTGATGTCAGTGTTGTTTAATACCCCTGAGGCATATAAGCCTAAACTGCTTACAACGCCTAACCCTAAAAGTTCATACTGCCAGCGACCATGGTTAGCATCCGCCAAACCTATGGCTTGTTCACGTTTGTTTAAAGCTTCTAACTCCGGAATTTGGGTTAAAAGATCTTTAGCCCCCACTACAGCTACACAACGTTCACCTTTTTTATCCGTGCACGGTTCAATCAAAACCGGCATCCCTGGAAATAATTCGCACCCCGACGCCGTCATGCGATCTGAGCCTAAACAAAATCTTCCGTGAGCTTTAAAAACATAAGACACCACAAAAAAATTTTTACTGATTTGGTAATACGCTGTAATCACCGCTGCAAAACCCACAAACTTTCCGCGGGCGACATAAGTCCCATTTGGTAGTCCGACTCCACAGCAGCGTGAAGTATTAACTGGAGCCGTTAATACTTGGTTTCTAATAAAAGTGCGCTCTTCACCACTTAAAATATCTAATCTTACTTCCGGCGTGGCTACCGCATACATCCCACGTGGTTCAGCCGTGCAAACATATAAGCCTTCAGGCATCAACTCTAAAGTTTCTAAAGAACTAGTAGGAAGCTTACATTTGATTTGGGACAAAACCTTTACCACCTGCGAGGCCGTGTTAAAGATTTCATCTGGAGCAAACTCCTGCTCTAAGCATACGTTGGCCCCAAATGGGAAAATATCTTGATCCGAGGTCACCTCAGCCGAGTTTGCATCAAGAAGTTCATTACCATTGGCGGAATTTTGGGCGCACTTTGCCTTTTGGGGCTTAGTGGACTGTTGTTCCTCTAAGGCATCAGTTTCTAATTCTGATTTTGGTTCCTGAGGTAAGTTATTCGTATTCATTGATATATTCTTCTAAAGCTTCTTTAGCGTGAACTTATATAGGGGCTTAGGTCTTAGTCTTAGGTCTTAAAGGTTTAGATTTAGGAGAGCAAGTTAAACTGATTAGGTAAATTAGTTTAGATAAATTAGTTTAAGTAGGTTAGTTTTATAAAGCTAGAACTACTTTTAAAGCCAAATCAAACCGCATTTTATTATAGAACATAAGCCTAAAAACCTAGACAAGACACAGCTTTTACCATCTAAAAACCTTACATGCTCCGCATTTTTGCCTTATACCCCACTCAAAACACAAGCAAATGTAGCAATCAAACGCAAACACCTGACATAAATCAATGTAATAATCAAGCTTAGACCAATTTTAATAGTAAGGTTTTAGGTTTAAACGGACGTGAAAAACGATTTTAAAAAATTGAACTACGCATACACCCCCAAAAACTTTTACGATTTACTTCATGCGATTAGCCCAAAGCTTAAGTTTAAAAGCTGAGGTTTTGAGCAAGATCCATTTTAGGAACAAACCTTTTAACAATAGCGCCTCACCAAGTAAAGAGCATGCTAGAATCACTACAAAACCCAAGCTTGGCACAAGAACCCACTCAAACCTAACAACTAAATTAAATTTAACTACAATTTAACTACACTACGCCAAGCTAAATCAGCAAAGCAAAGCTAGCAAAGTAAAACCACGCCCAATAGACAACACTTAATCCTAAGTGCTCACGCGTCTATCGGTACATATTAAAGATTTTAAAAACCTAGCATTATTTTACGATCCGCCAAGCATTAAGTAATTATGAGTTGCCTCACTATGTTCGAACAACAAACCTCAGAATCAAATCTTACCGCCCCTACCGCGAGCAAGAACCAAAATTCCCAGGCTCAAGCTTTAGGACCGGACTTAAAAACTCAAGTTCTCAATGAAGCTAATTTACCAAATGAAGCTTTATCCGCTAATGCTGTTCTTGCAGCCTCAACTAACAAGCCATGTGCTCTTGAAGCCACTAAACAAAGCAGTGCAGATAATGCTAAAGATGAAAGCGAGATCTATCTTAGCTATTTTGTTCGACAAATCAAAACTCTGTGTCGCTTAAGAAGCATCTCATACTCAGAACTTGCCCGCGATAGCGGAGTTTCGCGATCATACCTAAACGATATCCTAGCGGAAAAAGCTAATCCCAATCTTAAAATCATGACGCAGATTGCTGAATATTTTGCGTTACCTTTAAGCTACATGCTTAACGCCCCTAAAAAAAGTCACTTAGGCTTAGAGCCAGGACAGCGACGCTATTTGATTGCCATGACAGAAAACGAATGGTTAACCACCCAAAACGCCCGTTTAAGTCGCATAAATGAAGAATTTAGTAAAAAAAACGGACCTCTATTAGAGGAAGAATAAACTTACGGCCATTTGGTTACTTCATACCAAATGAATTAAGCCAATCTACTTACCACCATGTTACTCGCAACTATAATAGCGAGGTCACATCTAGCCAATTTAATGCCTCTAGTCCTAAACATTACTCCGTTTACCCAAAACCAGTTTACTAAAAACAAAGACACTTAAACCTGCGCTTGTCGGAATTTAAGTGTCTTTTAATGTCTGTTAGTTAAAAGCTAAATAAGCTTATCGCTTTACTTAACTTTTTTAGGGGGCGCAATTTCCTTAAAGGTAACCTTTACCCCATCACCTTTAGCTTTGATGCTTTCAATTTTACCGCTATATATATAAGGGGTAAAATCAGTAACCTTTGGATCAAATGGAGCGAAGTAAAGCACGCTCTTGTTCTGGTTACGGCAAGCGTCATCATTACACTGCGCATAACGAATACCATTAGACACAATTGAACCAATTAATGCGTGTTCTGTTGAGTGGAACGCACTACGCCAAAGATTAGTCTTCATCCGAGATAAGATTTCGCCATATTCTTTATCTGTTCTGTCATTGATCCAGGTAAAGAGAGTCTTTGGCATATCGTATTTGCCTTCTAAGGCTAAAGTCAAAGCGGCTTGGTCAAGTTCAGCATAAACCCACCATGAAGCCGGAGCATGAGTTACGTTTTCGTACCAGCTTTGATTTTCCGCATCAAAGGCATTGTTTAAGGTTTCTAACATACCCTTTTCGGCAAAGACTTTAAGTTTTGGATCATCTAAACCGCAAGCAGCTAAGTATTCCATCCAGAAAGCCTTGCAGCTATGGCCATAATCCATGTGACGGCCAGTAGCTTCATCGTAGCAAGATTCATTGTCGATACAGCCTTGGAATCTATTATGCTTCTTGTCGTAGAACTTAACGTTGATAATATCAACGGTTCTCTTAATTACATTTGACCATTCTTGAGTTTTTGCTTCCGGTACTAAACGCCAACATAAGATTAAGTAAGCGTTCATCTGGTCGAGCTGAGCCACTAATTCAAGCTGTTCTTTACGATTGTTCAATGGTGCAAAATCTTCGAGCACCCAACGGAGGAGACCTTCCTTTTCATCATAGTAGGTATCGTAAATGTATTTTTGGGTTTTCATAATAACATCAATGATCTTTGGATCATGAGTTAAGTATGCATTCATCGCAAGTCCAATAATTGCGTATGGTAAATCCTGAGTTGTACGGGTGAGACGTGGTTCATTTACCGGTTTGTCATCTTTAAATAAAAGCTTAAAGCCCCCTTCTGGATCCATCGCACTAAGAATATGCTTAACGCCGGCTTGATGTAATTCTAAATACTTAGGGTTCCCCGTAAGGTTATATAGCGCCCCATAACCAAAAGTCTGACGAGACTGCATGCGTAGGAAGTCAAACTGCATTGCCTCTCTACCCCATTTAGGAATAGAAGTTTCAGGCGGGCAAGCTTTTTGGTTTCTTAAAGTACCATCGTTGCAACGCCAGGTTGGGAAGTTACCAACAGGGGTTCCAAGGGCATCAGGGTGTAACCAGTACTTACCTAACAAGTTAGCATGCTCTTGCCACATAGCTTCGCTTGGAAGATTAGCAAGATCTGTTTTAGCTTGAGCGCAAGTAGCGGCCGCCATAGTGGCGATTATAGTGGCCAAAGCCATAGTTTTAAGCTTAATCATTAGTCATTCACCGTTTTTAAAATTGTTATTTACAATTGGCCTCAAAAAATTGACCGACTTCGTTTTAACTTTTTAGGTTTTAACTTTTTAGGTTTTAACTTGTAGGCATTAACTTATATGCTTTAAATTACAGCGCCTTATATTAAAGCGCTCCAAGTCCATTTCCACTGAAACATCTGGTTTTTCATGCGTTTGCAAAACTTGTGTAAACTAGGCTTTAACTATGTTTAAACTTAGCTTAAGCCTAACATAAACCATCCTCAACCAATCCCAAACATTGATTTTAGCTATCGATTTAAGCCTAATTATCAGCGTTTAAAGACCGATTAAAGCGATTTTTAAAAGCATAAAAACGCATCTTTTTTTGCTAAAAACCTTAGCCATCTTAAACGTAATGACCCTAAAATTATGGCGGAAATCTCACATATCTACACTTTTATTCTTGCGCTTTGGTAATCGTTTTTTAAATCACATGCCTGAACACGTTTTTAGTCTTGCTAAACCAAGATTAAATCGCCCTTTAGCGAAAAAAAAGCCACCATAAGCTTTAGTCGTTACTGGTGGCAAATAAGGAAAAATAAACCATAAGACAAATAGAAGAAATAAAATCACCACACCTATTTATGATTTAGGTTTAAATAAAGATCTACACTGAATGTAGATCTTGGTTTCGTATATTTAGAGAATTTCTTTAAATTATGGCTTCAAACTTTCATATTGCTTGTCATCGACCGGCTCTAGCCATTCGTTACTAGTGTCTTTACCAGGTACACTAATAGCTAAATGAGCAAACCAACTATCCTTAGCAGCGCCATGCCAATGTTTTACTCCAGGCTTGATATAAACAACGTCTCCTGCCTTTAACGCTTGAGCTTTTTGGCCAAATTCTTGGTACCACCCTGTTCCAGCAGTCACCACCAAAATTTGCCCGCCACCTTCTGTGGCGTGGTGAATATGCCAATTGTTACGGCACCCAGGTTCAAAAGTTACATTAGAAATCATCACACCCGCCATATTTAACGGAGCTAAATAACTCTGACCAATAAAATATTTAGCGTAAGCATCATTTGTTTTACCTAATGGAAAAATTGTTTCTTTCAAAAAAGCAGACTTTTGGTCATCTTGAGCCGATACCGGTTCATTCCATACATCTTTAGCTAGCTTAAAGGACGCCCAGGCTTTTGGCCACCCAACATAAAAACCTAACTGCGTTATGGTTTCAGCAATTTCAGTTTTGGTGATTCCATTCTTTTTTGCATTTTGCAAGTGGTAAATTAATGACGAATCTGTGATACCAGAGGAAATTAGTGCAGTCACCGTTATTAAACTTCTATCACGTAATGACAACTTATCAGTTCTCGACCAAATTTCGCCGAATAAGACGTCATCGTTAAGTTCTGCAAATTTAGGCGCGAATTCACCTAATTGAGTCCGACCTGCCGTTTGTTTTACTTCTTGAGCATGAGCCATAGTAATTCCAACTCCTATTATTGTAATAGCCGTAATTAAATGTTTTAAGCGCATAAACACCTCTTTAAAATTAAGTCCTACATGAACAATGCGTAAAATAATTTTTGTTTAATGTAGGCGTGAAAGACCCTTGTCCAAGACCATACGCCAATTTTATTACAACTAACCCTTTATAAATACTTTTGGTAAAAGGCTGCAATTTGAGCAAATGGAATCACATCAGTCTTATAGTAAAGGTCTGTGTGATTTGCCCCTTCGATAATCAACAATTCTTTATTGCTACCTTTTAGCCGTTTAAAGGTATCTTCGCTAAAGTATCTAGAATGAGCCTTGCTACCATGCACCATTAAGACCGCACTCTTGATTTCTCCTGCGTAGGTATTTATTGGCATATTCATAAACGCAATACTGGTGGTGATGGTCAAGCCATGATTGGAGTTTGGAGAGCGTGGATGATAACCAAGCTTAGTTTTATAGTATGCGTAATAGTCTTGCACAAATAATGGCGCATCTTTAGGCAACGGATCATTAACTCCACCGTTAAGGTCGTAGTACCCCTGTTTATAGTCCTTGGTTCTTTGGTCAGCATAACTTTGCCGCAGTTTAGCGCGCATAGCTTCATCATTTACGTCGTTATAACCAAAAGCATTAACGCGACTCATGTCGTACATGGTAGATGTGACCGTAGCTTTAATTCTAGGATCGCTCGCAGCGGCATTTATGGCAAAGCCCCCAAAACCACAAATCCCCAAAATACCAATCTTGTCATGAGCCACATCGGTTCTAGTTAAAAGGTAATCAATAGCTGCCGAAAAATCTTCTGTACTGATTTCAGGGGAAGCCAAATAACGAGGGTCACCGCCACTTTCCCCCAAAAAAGAAGGATCCACGGCTAAGGTTAGATAGCCTTTTTCCGCCATAGTTTGCGCATACATTCCGGAAACTTGTTCTTTAACAGCACCATACGGTCCCATTACCACAATAGCTGGAAATTTGGGCGTAGCCTCTTTGGAATCTACTTTAGGCAGGTATAAATCCGCAGCTAAGGTTATGCCGTAACGGTTCGCAAAAGTAACCTTACTGTGTACCACCTTTTCACTTTTTTTAAAGGTCTTATCCCATTTAGTGGTTAAATCTAACTTTTGTAGTTTAATGGTGTTGTCCATAGCAACTTGCTCCTTGGTTGAACTATATAAAGGATTAGCCAAACACGAAACGCTAGTCGTCAAAAGAAGTCCGATTAAGATATTTAAGGTAATTTTATTTTTCATAAACATTCCTTTGGTAATTCAAATTTCATTTGTAGCTTAACTTATCGAATTGATGCTTACCTAGCTACAGTTTTGGCCTTACTGTTTTGGAGTTATTTTTTTCTGCTTACCGTACATACTAGGCTCGCATCGACGGTTAAAGTATAACAAGGAGACTTAGGGGAATTTTGCCTCTTTAAATTTGTTTTTTGCCTTTTTCTACAATTATTACTTCCAAAGCATGCATTATTAGGTAATTTATTGCATAATTACCGCATGTTCTTGCCTAAATATTTCAAAAGCCTTTAGTGCATTACTTTTTGAGAATGAGACGAGGTTTAATGATGGCTTATGAACTTTTAAGCTTTGGTTTTTTGAAGCTTGCATCATTATCAATTAGCGTAAATGCGGTTATTTTTAGGAAAACTTATGGAAATATTTACCGAAGCACTCGAGCTTTTTCCGAATATTGAAAACGTAGTCACTCCGACTAGCTTAAGTAACGTTAATTTTTTTCAGCAAACCACCCATAAAATTTCGCAGCCTACCGACTACCATGCCGGAATAGTCATTTTGTTTAGTGGCAAAAAGATTATGCATTTTGCTGAACAAGAGTTTATTTATAATGCCAAAGAATACGTTGTAAGTTCTATGCTCCTCCATGCGCAATGCGAAACCTGCGCGACTCCAGAGGAACCGGTAAAAGGCATTTTTGTTGGTTTTACCCAAGAACAGTTACGTGAACTCATTGCCCTAATGAATTTACAAACTCAAAACAGACCCCTTGAACACGAGACCATTGGCTCCTCGATTGGTATTTCACAAATGACCCCTGAATTTAAAGAATCAGTACTACGTCTTTTAAAATGTTTACAACATGAAGACGAAGTCAAGATTCTTGGTGAAGGCTTAAAAAGAGAGTTGATCTATAGAGCCTTATGTGGCGAACAAAGAGAACTCTTATTAAAACTTGCTATGCCAAGCGCCCCAATTAGCCAGATCTCCAAAGTTATCTCCTTTTTAGAGGCTAATTACAGCAATGATATCAATATCGATGATTTAGCCAAATCAGCAAATATGAGCACCTCTTCCTTTTACCGAGTATTTAAGGAAGTCACCTCTGATTCACCCAATCAATACTTAAAAAAGCTCCGTCTAAACAAAGCCCGCGACCTAATCATCCAAAAAAATGTTAAAGCCTACATCGCAGCTTTAGAGGTCGGTTACCAAAGCCCCTCTCATTTTAACCGCGAATTTAAACGTTTTTTTGGGAGTACCCCTGCTACCTTAAAATCGTTCTAAGCTCAAAGCTCCAAATTCATTTTAAGTCCTCAGGCATACCCTAGGTCTTATAATAATTGCAACAAATGAATTACAAGACTTTAACCACGTTTTAGGTTGCACTTATGAAAAAAATCTACACTTATGAATACAAAATTAACTTTGTGAAATCCTTCCTTAAATCACAGCAAGCAGACAACGAACTTTCCATTGCCGGCTTTGGTAAACAGCAATGACAACTGAAAAAGCTAGCAGGTTAGGACTTGAGATTTTATCTAATGATTTATCCTTGGATTTAAGTTAAGGATTTAAAAAAAATTTGGCTGGAATTATAAACAGGTGACGGCTTACACCTTTAAGAATAGGCTTTAGTGACGGTTACGATTATATCATGGCGTTCCCAACGGAATTTGAATCCGTATTTGCACCTTGAGAGGGTGCCGTCCTAACCGTTAGACGATAGGAACGTGGCCTATGGCTGTCTATTATACTCTCATCTTTTTGACTGTAAAGCTGACTTTAAAAAAAATCACCAAATGATAGTAACCATTTAAAAATAAAGCTTAAACGCCCCAATACTTTTAATTTGCTACTACAATTTTTCCTAAGTTCTAAAATTTTCTCCAACTACCAAAAATTCCTTCTGATAATTTCCCCCAAAAAATTCAAACAGCTCTTAAATTGTCCTCAAACCGCACTTAAACTACTCTCAAACCGCTCCCAGACGGCTCTCCCTCCGTCTAAAACCAACACCTCGGCTTCAAACCATCACGCCCCATCTTTTAAACCATCCTCAAGTAGCCTCAAGAGTACTTCTACCTTCTATAAACAGGCCATTGTTTACGAAAATTTAATAATTTTTCGCCTTAAAAACCTTGGTTTTACATGTTTTTTTTATGGTTTTCCCCCTAAAAACAACAGCTTAAAACAATGTGCAGGTTTAACTAGTTCTTTACATTAGCCGTCCTCAGATTTAACAAACAATGCGTATTATGACAACCGTCGATTAAACGGAGGCAATTAAATATGAAACTCAAAAAAACAATTATGTCTGTAATCTGTGGCTGTGCTATGGGCCTTACTTCTCTTGCTGCAAACGCTGAAGCAGTAATCACCGATGGCTCAACCTCTATGGAAAAGCTTATGGGCGTTCTTATCGAATCTTTTGAAGGTCGTGACATCGACGTTACTTACAACCCAACAGGTTCAGGTTCAGGCATCACAGCAGTACTCGAAGGTCGAGCTGATATCGGTCTTTCTTCTCGTGCTTTAAAGGCTGCTGAAGCTCTACAACTCAATGGTACCGATGTAGCCTACGACGGGATCGTGCTTGTAGTAAACAAGGCTAACCCACTCGTTGACATGACCACAGAACAGGTTAAAGACGTATTTACCGGTAAGGTTAAAAATTGGAAGGAAATCGGCGGTACTGATTCACCGGTAGTTTTAATTGGTCGTGAAGCAGGTTCAGGTACTCGTGATGGTTTTGAATCTGTAACCGGTACTAAGAACAACTGCAAATACCGTCAGGAACTCACCTCAACTGGTGACGTTATCACTACTGTAAGCCAGAACGAAAACGCAATTGGTTACGCTTCTCTTTCGGCTGTAAACAAGAACGTTAAAGTTTTAACTTTCAACGGTGTTGTAGCTTCTAAAGAATCTGTACTTGATAAGTCTTACAAGTTACAGCGTCCATTTGTATTCGTAACTTCAAAGACTAATGCTCTTTCAAAAGACGCTCAGACCTTCGTTGACTACGCTATGTCAGACGAAGCTAAGCCTTTAATCATCAAGGCTGGCGTTGTACCTGCTGCTAAGAAGTAATTCTTAAATCTTCAAATGACTATGGACAAGCAGGGTTTAGCCCTGCTTGCTTTTAAATATGAAGTTAAAAAATGCACACGAATGGTCCGATAAAATTGCAACCGTAACTTTTACGGTCCTTGGTTATCTGAACATTGTTTTTGTGGCAGTAATTTGTTTATACCTCTTAATTTCAGGTATTCCTGCCATCTATAAAATTGGTTTTGTGGACTTTATCTTTGGGACCCAATGGGCTTCTACTGCCGCTGAACCAAAGTTTGGGATCATGCCATTTATCCTAACCTCTATTTACGGGACCATCGGCGCTATCGCTTTAGGGTTACCAATTGGCTTCTTCTGCTCTGTTTATCTCGCTAAATTTGCTCCCGTAAAGATTAAGAAGTTTGTTGAATCAACAGTAGACCTCTTAGCCGGGATTCCATCTGTAGTCTTTGGTTTTATCGGGATGCTGGTTTTAGTTCCAGGGATTAAGGAAGTATTTGGGGTGCCGGATGGATCTTCCCTTTTAGCCGCTATCCTTGTGCTTTCGGTCATGATTTTACCTTCAATTATTAAAGTATCCATCGGCGCTATTGAAGCCGTACCACATGATTATGAATTAGGCTCTTTAGCTCTTGGGGCTAACAAAGTTGAAACCGTTTATAAAGTTGTAGTTCCTGCAGCTCGTCGCGGGATTGGGGTTTCCGTAGTCCTCGGGGTTGGTCGTGCTATCGGCGAAGCCATGGCGGTAATGATGGTTGCGGGTAACGTAGCTAATATGCCAGGTCTTTTCGCATCAGTGCGTTTCTTAACTACCGCCGTAGCTTCTGAAATGTCCTACTCTGCAGGGTTACAACGCGAAGCTTTATTCTCTATCGCTTTAGTGCTTTTTGTATTCATCATGGTTATTAATGCCTTACTTAACTTGGTCTTAAAGAAGAAAGATAGCAAGTAAAACCAAGGCAGGTGTAAATATGAACAATGCATTAAAAAGAAAAATTTACCAACACACCATGCTTAGCTTGGCGTACGCTGCTACCGCAGTAACCGTAGCTATCGTGGGTTTTATTATTGTATACGTTTTTGTTAAAGCCGTACCTAACGTTACTTGGCAAATTTTAAGTACTAAGCCAAGCTACATTAACGACACTATCGGGGTTTTACCAGATATCCTTAACACCATTTATATCGTTATCGCTACTTTGGTGTTTGTACTCCCTCTTGGGGTTGGGGCAGCTATCTACCTTTCTGAATACGCTCGTAACATGAGAGCTAAGCGCGCCATTGAATTTGCGATCGAATGTTTAGCTGGGATTCCATCAATTATCTACGGCTTGGTGGGGATGCTTATCTTCTGTCAGTTCTTTGGTTTAAAGACTTCCCTTTTAGCCGGGGCTTTAACTTTAACCATCATGACTTTGCCAACCATTATTAGAACCACACAAGAAAGCTTGGACTCTGTTCCACCTTCTTACCGCGAAGGTTCTTTAGGTCTTGGCGCTAGAAAATGGTATGCCATTAGAACTGTAGTTTTACCACGTTGTATCGATGGGATTGCTACCGGTTGTATCTTGGCCATCGGGCGTATGCTTGGTGAATCTGCCGCCCTACTTTTTACCGCCGGGTTTGCACATAAGGTAAATGGCTTTATCGACGCTTTATCAACTTCTGGTTCAACTTTAACCGTAGCACTCTACGTTTACGCTAAGGAACAAGGCCAGTTTGAAGTAGCGTTCGTGATTGCCGCTATCATGCTCGTTATGAGCCTTATTATTAACTTTACTGCTAGTCGCCTCTCAAAGAGAATGCGTCGCTTCTAGTTAAAACTTAAACCCAATTAATTAGGTGGTCATTTGACCGCCTAGCAAAGTATAGGGCTCTAAGTAAACAAGGAAAGCTTAGCCCTATACCAAACTTACACCTAAAGCTCGAACAACAAGTAGCGGGTAAGCATTGCCAAACAAGGCCATAAAATAAATCGTTGGCGCTTACCCCAACTAAAACATACTTAAATACAAGAGGAACAAAACATGTTTAACCATCAAAAGACCACCTTACAAAACAGCCCGCTTGCATGCAACATCAACGTGCAGCCAAGCGCGCCACTTATCAACGTTAATAACTTCAACCTTTACTACGGCTATGGCGATAACCACGCCTTACACAACATCAACATGACCATCGCTAAGAACGAAATCACCGCTTTAATCGGCCCATCAGGTTGTGGTAAGTCTACCTTCTTACGTTGCCTTAACCGTATGAACGACTTAATCGAAGGTGTTAAGCTTAATGGCTCAATCAAATTTAAGGGCAGTGAACTTGTAAACTCTAAGATTGACGTAAGTGAATTACGTAAAGAAATTGGGATGGTCTTTCAAAAGCCTAATCCATTTGCTATGTCAATTTACGACAACGTAGCTTACGGTCCTCGTATTCATGGGATTAAGAGCAAGGCTGAACTCGACGAAATAGTTGAAAAATCATTAAAGGATGCGGCAATTTTTGATGAAGTGAAAGATCGTCTTAAGAGCTCAGCTTTAGGCCTTTCTGGTGGTCAGCAGCAGCGTCTTTGTATTGCTCGTGCTTTAGCGGTACAGCCTGAAGTTTTACTTATGGACGAACCTACTTCGGCGCTCGACCCTATTTCTACTGGTAAAATTGAAGAGTTAGCGCAAAAACTTAAGCAAAAGTACACTATCGTGATGGTAACCCACAACATGCAACAGGCTATACGTATTTCTGATAAGACTGCGTTCTTCTTGCTTGGCGACCTAGTTGAAATGGACACCACCAAAAACATCTTCAACCACCCTAAGGATAAGCGTTGTGAAGACTATGTAACTGGTCGTTTCGGTTAATAGCTGTTATGAAACGACCTTTGTCAAGCAGAAATTTAGGCAAGACATTTTCCTCAGT
>UQCV01000036.1 GCA_900539665.1 uncultured Succinivibrionaceae bacterium
ATAATGTTTAGAAAGCTGTCAAGTAGATTTCGGCAATTCATCTCACCACCTTAGAGGTGGGGGACTTCTTGCCGAGTTCAGTTAAAACATGCAATTACAGCATAGTTACTTTGGATCGTGGCTTAATGGATATCAAGTCTATTGTTTGTCGTTTGGCAGCGCCAAAATACAGAATCGGTTTATGTGTGTGCTTAGGTTCCTTAGGTAGTGAAGGCGTTTTATGTGGCGTCGAAAGCTTGCAGGCAGCTGGGCTCGCCGTACTCGCGGTATCTTTTTGGCAGGGAGTAAAATATGTCTATGACCAAAAATCAAGCCCCATAGATCCGGCCTTTAAGGATGAAGAGGTGGCCTTTTTGGCTCACGCCTTAAAAAATACAGAAGTGCAGCAACGTGAATGTTTGGCGATTGGCTATAAGTTTTTGCACGGAATTGGCACTAACCGAGATTTTAAACAAGCTTTTGACCACTTTTACGAAGGGGCGGTTTTAGGTTCGGCTCCGTGTGCGGTTGAAGTTGGATCTTTTTATGAGCAAGGGCGTTATAAACCACAAAATATGTTTTTAGCGCGTTACTGGTTTGAACGCGCTGCGATGTTAGGTGATGCGCAAGCGGCCTTTAAATTAGCTCATTTTTACAGTACGCAAACTGCTCGTTGTTTTAAAGGGCGACTAGCGTACTTCTTAAATTTAGCTTGCGCGCAAAACGTGCCTGGAGCAATAAAGTTACGCACGAAGTTACAAGCTCAAAACTCTAAAGCTTTAGCTGAACCCATCGCTAAAGATGCGAAAGGGCAAGTGCCTCTTAATGCAATCTATGATTATGCCCCGCGCCAAGAATTAAAAAGTTATATATACAAAGGTGGTACTTGTAGTCCGGCCGTAATTAGACTTGCTTTAAATGAACTTGGTTTTAAGCCAGAAGATTTTAAAGATTACTGTTTTACGGAGGAGAATTTGCGTCCGGCTTATTTGAAGAAAATGCATGTTTTACATCCCGATGCTAACGGCGGTGATCATTCGCATGCAGAAGAAATGGAAAGGTTACGCCACGCCTATCGTTTGTTAGTAAAACTTGGAAGCTAGATCTTTATGAGCGAGCAATAGACTCGTTTATGAAGCTTTACTTTTAGTAAGCTCCCTTAAGTCAAGTACCAACTTAAGTCTGAGATATAAAAACATGTAGCGCAAAATTGTGCTTAAGTTCGGATCTATAAGAGCTCAAGTACGAAAAATAGCTCATTTTACGTAGGTAAATGATAAAATACCGCCCTTAAGTACGACCGTAATTTTTACTTATGCTTTTTAAAGTAAAAACCGGTATCAAGTTGTGTTGACCTTTTTGAGGTCACACCAAAAACTAACAAGGAAAATTTTTTAATGAGTTTGCAATCAGGGACTCAAGGAACCCGTGAAAACTTCTCAACGAGACTTGGGTTTATTCTTATTGCCGTTGGCTGTGCCATCGGGCTTGGTAATGTGTGGCGTTTCCCTTATATCACAGGGCAAAACGGTGGGGCTGTATTCGTATTTATTTACCTTGCTTGTTTGCTAGTGCTCGGGGTGCCGTGTGTAATGATGGAACTTGCGGTTGGTCGAGCCTCTCGCTCAAGTGTAGCTCGCGCTTTTGAAAAAACCGAACCTGCAGGGACTAAATGGCATTTAGCTAAGTATCCAATGTTGATTGGCCCTTACATCTTGATGTCTTTTTACACGGTGCTTACAGGGTGGCTTTTTTACTACATTTCTTCATTCATTAGTAATGATTTTGCGTCATTACGCGGCTTACCTGCTAAAGAAATGTCTGAAGGCATTGGCATTAAATTTTCTAGTTTGCTTAGTGATCCTGTGACGATGTATGGCTACACCATTGTCGTAATTGCTTTAGGTATGTTTGTTTGTTGGCGGGGCGTGCAAAAGGGGGTGGAAAACATCACTAAACCAATGATGCTCGCTTTGTTTGTGCTCTTAGCCGGGCTTGCTATCTACTCTTTGACGTTAGATGGGGCGGCTGAAGGTCTTAAGTACTACCTCTATCCTGATTTTGAAAAAGCTGAACAAGTAGGCTGGATGAAGGTTTGCTATCAAGCGCTTAACCAAGCATTCTTTACGTTAAGTGTGGGCCAAGGGTCATTGCTTATTTTTGGGAGCTATATTAAGAAGAATCGTTCACTAGCGCATGAGTCTTTGATTATTGCGGGACTTGATACTTTAGTGGCGTTATTGGCGGGGCTCATTATTTTCCCATCATGCGCTACCTTTAATATTGACCCATCATCTGGGCCTAACTTGCTCTTTATCAGTATGCTCAATGTTTTTGTGGATATGGAATTTGGGCGGTTTGTCGGGCTCTTGTTCTTTATCTTCATGGGTTTTGCGGCTTTCACTACGGTTATTACAGTGATGGAAGGGATCGTGGCTAATATGATGGAAATGATCCATTGTTCTCGTCGCGTTTCAGTTTTAATCAATTTACTTATTATTGGGTTAATTTCCTTACCTTGCGTTCTTGGCTTTAATGTTCTAAGCGACGTACATCCATTAGGTCCTAACAGTGGGATTTTGGATCTAGAAGACTTTATTGTAAGTAACAATATTTTGCCTTTAGGTTCTCTCTTCTTCGTGATCTTCTGTACGATGCGTTACGGTTGGGGCTTTAAGAACTTCTTAAATGAAGTTAACCAAGGTCAGGGTTTTGCTTTACCTTATTGGGTTAAGTTCTACATGGCGTGGGTGTTGCCGATCATTATCATGGTAATTCTTATCATCGGTTACCTTGATGTGTTTGATATTTGGCACCTCTAAGCTAAAGCGTAGAAAGGTTAGGTTTAACTTAGGTATTTAAACTTAGCTGGCCCTTGTTACATAAACCGCCTTTTCGTTGGAATCGGCGGTTTTTTAGGATTTAAAATCGCTTCATTAAATATTGCGTCCTATAAAAAAACTTCCATTTTTGGGGGCATAAGTAAAACCGCAAAATCTACGAAAACTCCGCATAATCTCAAATTGTCATAGCCAAATATATGCCATAAAAAGGCAAAGTATAAAAATACTAGGAATAAGCTAGGAGTGGATGGTTTATAATAGGACGAAAATTTTTTTAGGCAGTAATCAAGATGCTGCTTGACTTGAGAATTTATTATGGATGATTTGAACATAAACCAAGCCCAATCCACTTCGCGTGAAAGCTTTTCAGGACGCTTGGGCTTTATATTAGTAACCGCAGCTTGCGCTATTGGCCTGGGGAACATTTGGCGTTTCCCTTATATCGTAGGGCAATACGGTGGGGCATATTTTGTTTTAATTTATTTGTTCTTCTTAGTAGTTTTAGGTTTGCCATTATTGGTGATGGAACTATCAGTAGGTCGCGCTTCAAGAGCGTCTATTGCAGGTTCTTTTGAAAAACTCGAAGGCAAACACCGTGCTTGGCACCTCAATAAATATTGGATGCTAAGCGGGAATTATTTCTTGCTAAGCTTTTACACGGTAGTTACGGGCTGGATTATTAGCTACTTTGTAGGTTTTTGCCAAGGTGAATTTGCGGGGATGACTCGCGAAATGGCCGGGGCTCAATTTGGGGCTTTATTACAAAACAGCTCTGAACAGATCTACATGACGATGTTAGCCATAGGTGTTTCTATTTTAGTTTGTGCTTTTGGGCTCAAGCGTGGGGTAGAACGCATCATTAAGATTATGATGGTGTTACTCTTTTTGTTCTTAGTGATCTTAGCTGTGCATTCCTTGATGATGAAAAACGCAGTTGAAGGCTTAAAGTATTACTTGTTGCCTAATTGGCAGGCTTTAGTCGATGCCGGTTTTGGGCGGGTGATTTTTGCGGCCATGGGACAGGCTTTCTTTACCTTAGGGATTGGGGTCGGTTCGATCCAGATTTTTGGGAGTTATACCTCGAAGAATCGCTCTTTGTGTCATGAAGCAGTGTGGATTACCATGCTCGATACTGGGGTCGCTTTAATGGCGGGGTTAATTATCTTCCCGGCTTGTTTAAGCTTTGGTTTACACCCAGATTCAGGTCCAGGTTTACTCTTTGTAACCATGACTAATATCTTTGGGAGCATGCCACTAGGGCAATTTTGGGGATCATTTTTCTTCTTTTTAATGACGTTAGCAGCGGTTTCAACTTTGATTGCAGTTTTTGAGAATATTATTGCGATTGTGATGGAACTCTTTAGGCTTCGTCGTTTAACCTCAGTTGTAATTAATGCGGTCATCATTGCGGCTATTTCTCTTCCTTGTATCTATGGGTTTAATGAATGGAAGTCATTTACTCCATTTGGTCCAGGTTCAGTCGTTCTTGATTTAGAAGATTTTATCTTAACTAATAACATCTTGCCGTTAGGGGCGCTAGTTTATGTGCTCTTTTGTACCATTAAATGGGGGTGGGGTTGGAATAACTTCTATAAAGAAGCTAACGCTGGGGCAGGCCTTAAATTAAGCTCCTCCTTAAGCGTTTATATGAAGTATATCTTGCCTCTTCTTATCATCTTTATTTACGTCTTCGGCTATCTTGATAAGTTCTTTACCAACTAGAGGTAAATTAAAACTCGGAACTTTATGTGGTTCCGAGTTTTTTTACCAAAAAACTACCTAAAAACGCTTTTAAACCACACTTTTTTCTTAAGAAAAGTGTGTTTTTTTTTTAAAGTGGAAAAAAAACCGTTATATGTTTTGTTAGTTATTGCTTACAAAAATAAATTTTGCTAACATGGCAGGTGTTTTGTTAGTTGTTGCTTACAAAAGTAAATTTTGCCAACATGACTAAGTGTTGAGGCTAGAAATAAATAGAGAGGAGCCAAATGCTGTTAAGCCAAATGCAAACGCATGAAACCCGGCGCATTAAAAGTATTTTAGAAACTAATAAAGCGCATGCACGTAGACTTTGTGAAATGGGTTTTTTGCCAGGAACTAAAATTACAGTAGCGCGCCGAGCACCACTCAATTCACCAATTGCAGTGCGCCTTCGGGGCTATGAGATCATCATCGGAATTTACGATGCCGGTTTGATCGAGGTGGAATAATGAGTAACGAACAAAATAAAACCAATATCAATTCAAATTCTGCAGAAAGTTTTTATGGCAAATCGGCGCTTAGTGGCAACGCTAAGCCAGCTTGTTGCTGTTGTCATGAATCACAACCACGTCTTGGCGCTAAGCACGTCATGTTAGTGGGGAATCCTAACTGTGGTAAAAGCACCATCTTTAATAAATTATGTCACGCTAGTGTCCGTACTGGGAATTACCCTGGGGTTACGGTTGAGCGCCACGTTGGCAATTACAATGACGAAATCCAGTTTATTGATCTTCCAGGAATTTATTCCTTAACTTCAGCCACAGATGAAGAACGAATTGCAACTTATGAGTTAATAGAACAAGAAGCAGAACTTGTCGTCAATATTGTGGACGCCTGTTCGCTTGAACGTGGGCTTTATTTAACTTATGAGTTATTGCTTTTAGGTAAACCTGTAATCATGTTATTAAACATGTGGGATAGTTTAAAACCACGTGGGATTACGATTGCCCCAGAAGAATTAAGCCGTCATTTAGGGATTAAAGTCATTCCTTATAGTGCGGTTACGGGACTTGGGGAACCAGAATTTAGAGCAATCTTAGATAGCGGTGATTTTGGTCAGGCGGCGCCTAGGTGTCAGGAAGAACCGGCAATTGCCCAAATTCTTGATAACTTAAAACAAGAGGTGCCAGCTCCATTTGATGCCCATGGGAACTTTTGGGCTAAAGCGGCGTTAGTTAATGATGAATGCCCGCAAGCATTAAGAACGGAACCAAAGTTTGCGCAAGCGCTTAATAAAGCCAAACAGGAATTAGAAGCGCTAGAACCTGGCGTAGAAATCTACCAAATTTTAGCGGAAGCACGCTATCGCCAAATTGAAGAAGCTTTAAAAGCGGTTCACACCAAAGCTAAAGGCGATGGGGTGTCTCATCGCATAGATTTCTTCTTGTTAAATCGTTATCTCTCGTTACCTATATTCTTTGTAATCATGGGGTTCGTGTATTACGTGTCGATAACATGGTTAGGAGCTATTCTTACCGATTGGATCAATGACACGTTAGTCGGGGAAACGATAAATCCTGCGGTAAGCGAGTGGCTCGACACCGTTTCCGCTCCAGCTTGGCTGACAGGGTTAATTTGCGACGGGATCATAAATGGGGTCGGGGCAGTGCTTGGCTTCGTACCGCAAATGATGATTTTATTTACGTTGTTATCGCTTCTAGAAGAATGCGGTTATATGACACGTGCGGCCTTTATTCTCGATCGTTTCTTTAACTTCTTAGGGTTATCAGGTAGAGCGTTTATTCCTTACTTGATTGGCTCTGGTTGTGGGGTACCAGCCTTGATGACGGCGAGAACTTTAGGAACGGAAAGCGAACGGCGCACGGTGTTATTTACCACAACTATGATCCCATGCGGGGCTAAATTGCCGGTAATTATCGTTTTTGCAGGCGCAATCTTTAACGATGTACCGTTCTTTGCACCAGGTATGTACCTGCTCTCCGTCCTTGTAATTGTGTGTGCATCTTTAATTTTAAGTAAGTTTAAGGCTTTCAGATCAGCGGCTAACCCGATGTTACTAGAGCTACCAACTTACCATATTCCAAGCTTACGCGTTGTGTGGCGTACGGTGTGGCAGCGCTCACGTGCCTTTATCTATAAAGCTGGGACCATTATTTTAGGTTCAGTAGTTGTTATTTGGTTCTTATCTTCCTTTACGTTCCATCATGACGGTAAGTTTATTGACATGGTTGAGTCAGAAGAAGAAACAGATATCAGCGTCTTAGCGGATGTCTCTAAGCCAATAACCGTGCTGTTTGAACCAATGGGATTTGAGTCATATAAACCTGTAGTTGCAAGTGTAATAGGCTTAGTCGCTAAAGAAAACTTAGTGAGCTCTTTAGCCGTCCTTTCAGGTTCCGAATCGGAAGAAGATGAAGGTTTTGGAGAACGCTTACTAGGTGTCTTCAATGGTGATAAAGTAGCAGCTTTTGCATTTGTGTTCTTTAACTTGTTTACTTTACCGTGCTTTGCTGCCATTGGAGTTTTAAGGCGTGAATTTGAAAATCGTAAGTTCTTTTTCCGAGCTTTAGGTTTCATTATGCTCTTTAGCTATTCGTTGGCGGTGGCAATTTACCAGATAGGGCAAATTGTGCTTGATCCGACAAGGCTTGCTTCTCCTGGTGGCATAGTCGCGGTGTTAATTGTGTTAATCTATGCTTATCTACTATTTATTAAGCGTCGTCCAAAGACTGATGAAAAGATTGATTTCTTAATGCTTAAGTAAAGTGAGACCGTAAAAGGATCAAACAAAAAAAAGAGTACAAATAAAAGAAAAGAGTACAGATAAACGTAAAAATAAAAGCAAAGGGAGTAAATCGCTTAGGCGTTTCCCAAATACCAAAATGAGAAAAAGCGGCTCGATTAAGGTTTAATCTAGAGTCGCTTTTTTATTTTAAGCGTTTAAAAGTGCGCTTTAAATAGAAGCAAAAAGGCGCCCCAAAGGGCGCCTAGAAAGGGGCGTAAATTAAAAACGCCTTAAAGCTATAGGAAGACTTTTTCTAAGATACGTTCATAGATTAAAGCTAGTTTATCTAAGTCAGTTACGGATACGCATTCATTAGCTTTATGAATAGTTGCGCTTATAGGGCCGAGTTCTATAACTTGGCACCCAAGTTTGGCAATAAAACGCCCGTCAGAAGTACCACCTGCGGTAGAAAGAGCGCAGGTGTGGCCAGTGAGTTCCGAAACAGCACTTTGGGTTGCTTCGATTAAAGTCTGAGGTTTAGTCATAAATGGATCGCCACTAAAGGACCAGGTAAGGTCGTATTTGAGTTGGTAGCGATCTAGGATAGCTTTAGTCCATTCTTTGATCTCATCTGCTGTTGTTTCAGGGCAAAAACGCCAATTGATTTGGATAAAAAGTTCTCCCGGAATAACGTTGTTAGCCCCGGTTCCAGCCTTGATGTTAGGGATTTGCATGGAGGTAGGTGGGAAAAATTCATTACCTTTATCCCAAACTTCATTAACCAAATCTAAGATGGCTGGGGCGGCGCGGTGGATTGGGTTTTCCCCAAGTTGTGGGTAGGCTACGTGGCCTTGTACTCCAAATACCGTAATGTTGGCGGTAATTGAGCCTCGACGTCCGTTTTTCATGGTGTCGCACAAGGTGGTGGCAGAACTTGGTTCCCCCACTAAGCACATATCAATTTCTTCATGTCGCGCCTTGAGGGCTTCAACTACTACGGGGGTGCCATTGATAAATTTATCTTCTTCATCGCTTGTAAAGATAAAAGAAATGGCCCCTTTGTGCAGAGGGTGTTTTTTGATAAATCTAGCCGCAGCTGTAAGCATGGCCGCATCGCTACCTTTCATGTCCGCTGCGCCACGACCATAGAGCATGCCATCAATAATAGTAGGGGTAAATGGATCGGTCTGCCACGCACTTAGTTCTCCTGGCGGGACGACGTCAACATGACCGGCAAAACAAAAATGTGGATGGCCTTGACCGTGCTTGGCAAAGGTATTTACTGTATCAAGTTTTGACATGTCTTCAATAACAAAACCTAATGGTTGAAGCATGTTTTTAATGAGGTCTTGGCACGAAGCATCTTCTGGCGATATGGATTGGCGGGAGATGAGTTCGCAGGCAAGATTTACGACTTCAGACTTTGTTGGACCCATGAAATTGTCTCTTTGGTTAGTGCGAAAAAATGAAAGCTAAAAACTAAAAAGCTAAAGCCCATAGTTAAAGCTAAAACGAAAGCTAAAGCAAGAAAAGCAAAAAAATCCCGTCATTAAAGTGACGGGAATTTGTGGTTAAAGTTTATATTTATGTGAAAGCGTTACGGAGAGCTTTTTAAACATATTAAAAACGGCGTTAGTTTTTGGAGTAGGCATGCCGTCATCATCAAAGAAGAATTCACCCTTAAATACGAGATAGTCTCCTTTTTGTTCTACTTCATCGGCTCTCATGCCGTCTAGATAATCGTAATCTTTTTTAATGAGCTCGTTGGCAAGTTTTAAGAGCTCTTCGCGACTGATAAGTTCGCGATTGTCTTCTTGACCTATCATCATAACTTTATGCTCCTTAAAATGTAGAAGCTTAGGCTAGAGCTTAAGGCTCCGATTTTATGAGGCTAAGCATCGAGCCTAAGACTACATTTTTACTCTAACAAATTGTGTGGGGGAAAAATTGATCCTGGCGATGAATTTTTCTGGTGGTCTAGCCACGCTCGAGCGTGGTGACCTAGGTTTAATGCGCGTAAGCTGAGAAGAGTTTACGTTCAATTCTAAGGAAGGCCTTAACTTCATCGTTATAGTTATCGTCTAAAGTAGGCATCCCGGTTTCTTTAATCTTTAGGACTAAGTCCATATCTTCAGGCTTTAAAGCCTGACGGGCGTTGGTGTATTGTAAAAGATAATGCTTAGCTAATAAAAGATCATATGGTTGCACGCCCATGATAGATTTTAAAATTAGCATATCGCAAACTTTAAGTGGAATAAAGGAAACTTTGTTTTCCGCTAAGATATCAGAGAATGAATATAAGAGGTCTTCTTGCTTGAAAGTTGGGCAAACGTCTTCACCAAGGAGGTAGTTCTTTGGAGAAAGGGTAACTTTGCCTTTATAGCAAGCGTAAACCACGAATTCATCCGCTTTAGGCGAAGTGGCGCATAAAAGATTCATTCTAGTGTCAGGGTAATTTTTGGCAGCTTCGCAAAATTCGGCGGCGTACTTATCATCAGCGGAGAAAAAGTAGAGATTCGGCCCTAAGATACTGCCTAATTCAGTAATGCCTTTAAAAGCAACGTTTTTACGCATACGTTCATCAATGATCATGACGATTTTAGCTTTAGGCACCACAATCTTACGCGCTGGCTTATAAGATCCTTTGGTACCGTCGTTACAGCATTCTGACATTTGTAATCTCCATAAGTTAAAAACTAAACGCTGTTATTTTAAGGCGTGAGCAGAAATAATGCCAATTTTAACGTGGAAAAAGAGAATTTTTTGCAGATGTGTCTTTTTATCTAAAATCTCCAAAATGTAGTGGACTTAGAAGTCCTATACAGTAGGGGTGAAGTGGACACACCTGTGAGAATAAGGATTGCATAGCTATCAAACTTCTTTAGAATTATTCTAATGAGTAATTACGAAGCTCCCATCTCTTTAGGTGGTGAGTAGTTCATCTATGGAACTTGGTTGAGCTTTCTAGCTACAGTATGATTTAGCCTCAGTTTGTTTGGTTTTAGCTTGTTTACCGTAGCTTATTTTAAGCGTGATTAGGTTTTGTTTTCTTTCTAGTTTTTCTCAATTTTGGTTTTCTTATGTTTGTTTTCCTAGGGGGGGATTTGGTGGCAATAGTGGCCTTACTTTTAGAGTTTGGAGTGTTACCGCAACGCGGAATATAAAAACAAATTAATTGCAATTTCTTAACAATTATTTTGTTAAATAATTCACATTTATAACAAAAAGTTGTAAAATTACATCATGTACTCAAGGTTAAAAAAAATCCTGTAACGAGAGGCTAAGAGCTAAATTAAGCTCTTAGGACTTAAGGCTTGATAGTTTGGTTCAAGCAAGATTGGTGAGAACTTGCGGTACAAAAATTTGTTTTTAGGTCTAATGGTAGTTAAGCGTCGGTTTTGATCCGTTGTTTCTTAATTTATGGTTGAAACTAAAAACCACAAAACACGTAGCAACGCCAAAGTTAACCTTAAAACGAGACCAAAAATTCTCCAATTATCTTAAGGAAAAAAATATGTACTTAAAGACCTTGGTTATGGTAAGTGTTGCCGGTTGTGCAATGTCTCTTTTAACTGCTTGTGGTGAACCAAAACTTGAATGTTCAAACAAAGATGAGTTAAGTGAAACTGGCAAAGCAGTTTTGGAATACATTAAAGAAAAAGATCCTGAAGAAGCTAAGCATGTTGGCAGTTTCATGAAATTTATGCTTTTGACTGGACAAAAGAGTGAAATTTGTGGTCTTAGCGCGTCACAGATTCAGCACAAATCCCACAACATCGTCAAAGACAAGGTTGATGCGCTTAAGCAAGACCTTAAGGGAGGGATCGACGCTAGCGCTAAGCGTACCAAGGACATGATTGATTCCATCGGTCAATAGCTTCGCGTCTTTGATATTTAAAGCTAAACCTTAAAGTTCTTGAAAACAAGGCTCTTGAAACTAAAGCTCTCGTTTCATGTAAAAGGTTTGAGTTGACCTAAGAGTGTACTTTTTTGTTTGTGGTTTTGGTTTTTAGTTTTAAAACCAAATGCATACCGAATGCAAAAAAAAGGGGGGGGAGGGGCTAGCACTAAAAAATAGGTGGCTAGTTCCTCTCTTGTTTTTATGAATGAAAGATCCATTTTAAAACCCATCTTATCAATTTTGGCGGCTGAAATTTGTTGGGGCTTGATGTCTCCTTTAGGTAAGCTAGCCTTAGACGCAGGCATGTCTCCTTATACCTTGTCGTTCTTACGTATGTCGGGAGCGGCTATCTTATTTTGGTTGCTATCTCTTAGTGCGCCTAAAACCCATATTAGATTAAAAGATTTTCCATTAATTGCGATTGCCGGTTTAATGAGTATTGCTTTAAACCAAGGCACTTATATTCTAGGGTTATCGCTGACCTCGCCGGTCAATGGCTGCATAATTAGTTGTACGATGCCAATTTGGACCATGATTTTTGCGTACTTTATTTTAAAAGATGCCATTGGTTTAAAAAGGTTTATGGGGATTGTTCTTGGAGTAATTGGGGCGGTAGTTCTAATTTTATCAGGGGCGAATGCTAATCAAGGCGGCGGTAGTATTTATGGGGATCTTATTTGTATTTTTTCTCAGCTCACCGTGGCTCTGTACTTAGTCTTATTTAAAAATTTTGTGGGACGCTACCATATTGCCCATCTTATGAAATGGATGTTTTTCTTTGCCTCACTTATGTTTCTGCCGTTTTCAGTTGAAGATACGATTCATGATTTACAGCAAGGTTTTGCCCCTATAGTTTGGCTTGAAGCGTTGTACGTGGTGTTCTTTGGGACTTTTATTGCGTATTTATGCTTCGTTTACGCCCAAAAGCGCCTAGTGCCTCAAGTTTGCAGTATGTTTAATTATTGTTTACCGGTGGTCGCCATGATCGTGTCTCTGGCGTTAGAACTCGATGTGTTTTCTTGGGTCAAGGTGGGAGCTACGCTTCTTATATTTGTAGGGGTAGGGATTGTCATTAGCTCGCGCGGGAGCTGTAAAGTAGCCCAAACAGCTAAAGCTTAATTTACTTACGCTGCATTTAGTTTATGGTTTAGAGTTCGTTTTTGACTTATGGAGTCACATCAATGAATAATCAGAACGATAATTCCACTAAGTTGTGTGCTTTTGCTTCGGCTTTAGATTCAAGCTATGGCGAAGCTTTGCAATTAAAAGCACATACGTGGGCGCAGCAACATAATTTACGTCATCTGCGGGTTACTTGCGGGATTTTACGCCGGGGAGCAACTTTTTTCTGTGCTAGGCGTGGCGCCATGCTAGGAATGGCGGGCAAATGGGAATTTCCAGGCGGAAAAATCGAGCCCCAGGAAACACCGGAAGCATGCGTCGTCAGAGAAATAAAAGAAGAGCTTCAGGTAACTGCGCAAGTAGAACGTTTTTTAGGGATTGCGGTTTACGCTTATCCTGACTTCGTGCTCGAGCTTTATGTTTTTGTGCTCACACCGCTTTTAGTAAGCGAGCCTGTACTTATAGAACACTCGGCCGGCGCGTGGCGGACGGCTTTAGAATTAAGCAAGCTTCCGTGGGATGAATGCGATAGTTTATTTGTGCCTCTCTTAAAGGATTACCATCCTTTTTAATCAGCTAAGCAAGCGTGGGTGCCCGCTTGCAAATTGAGATTAAACATATTAAAATCACGTAGCTTGTCGGTCTTAGGAGATTGAGAGCCTAAAATAAAGGCTTCATGGGCATTGCTCCAATCTTTTGAAGCTGTTTATCCGTTAAAGCGTAAACCTTTAGGGGAACTTTACAAAGACGGACGGTTTTTGCTGATTATGAAGCAGCTTGAACTGTAAGGGTTCTGACTTTGGAATAAATCCAATAGTCGGTCATTGCTGATTTTTGCTTTTTGTGGGGCTGCAAGACGGTATGTGCCGCTCCTGCATGAAAGCTATATATAGAATAACGTTATGGAAGAAGTAGAACTTAAAACCACAGAACCTGGTACTCAGGGGGCTGAACTTGAAACTAAAGCTCAGGCTGTAGCAGGTGCTAGCGAAGCTAATGATGAAGCTAGCGGTCCTAGTGCCAAAGAAGTAGTGGCTTATCTCGTTAAAACCTACCCTGCATGCTTTGCAGCAGAAGGTAGTGGTAATGCTAAACCTCTAAAGGTTGGTATTTTCAATGATATCGTTGAACGCACCAACTGGGAAGAAGTTGGTTTTTCAAAGACCAAACTTCGTATTGCTATTAGATACTACACCAACAGCTGGGATTATTTGGCTTGTGTCGTAGCAGGTTCAAAGCGTGTTGACCTCGATGGCGCTGAAGTAGACGAAGTTTCTGCTCAGCACGCAGATTACGCTAAAGAACGCTTAGAAGCATCAAAGGCTAAGTTCGAAGCAGCCAAGGCTGCTCGTAATGCAGCTAAGCAAGCAGCTCGCGCAGCCCGCAATGCTAAAAATGGCAACAAGGATGGCGAAGGTAGAACTCGTGGTCCACGTCGTCAAGGTGGCAAGTTTGAAGGTCGTAACCAAAATGGTAAGCGCCCTGCACGCGTTGGTGACCGCCGTCCAAATGGCAACCGTCCGGCTAAACCTCAGGTTCGCGAAGAAGTTGCTTTTGAACAACTTGACGCTAATGATGTAAAGGTTGGTCTTAAGGTTCACGTTATGATAGGTTCTAGCCCAGTAGCAGCTACTGTAAAAGAAGTTGTACGTAGCGTAGTAGCGGTTGAATTTGATACTGGTATGGTGGCACGTGTGGCTATCGACCGTATTGGCAAGTAAGGAGCTTTCACCTGTTTGGGGCGGTTGCCTTAAAAACATGAAGCTTTCTTTACAAGGAAAAACTAAGCTATACTTTAATTGTTAGGTTGGCCAAAATAGCTATCGAAAATAAGATTTAGGTTTTTAAATTTTAACTCAAAGTTGACGAAACCGTGTAGAGTCCTAAAGCTCTGCGCGGTTTTTTCTTGGTGGTTGGTGCTTTTTGCAGAGTTCTTCAGAAAAATAGGTCTTAGACACATAAAATATTATGAGTTTAAGGTTAAATTAGCTAAAATTAAAATTTATCAAATGCGTGTCATACTCCACTTATAATTTGGTAAAAATTTATGTAGAGTAATTCACCTAAGGCGCAAGCAAGCCTCAAAGCAAGACCAAATGTAGCCCTCAAGGTTGTTTTAGATAATAGGTCCTTGAGACATTAGGACGTAAAGCAGTTAGACGCCAAACATGAGCTAGATTGATTCAATCTTACAACTGATTATTGCTTTGAGCTAAGGGGAAAATTGATCGCAACACAGCTTGAAAGTCACAAAAAGCTGGATAAAATTATTTAACAAGTTCACAAACCAAACACTAAAAAGTGATTGGACATGAATGGATTTAAGACCATAGAATTTTGAAATTGGCTTAAGGAAAGCTTAACAGGATTTGGTATGAGAAAAAGCTTGGGATTATTGATAAAAGGTGGGCTGGCAGCCGCTTTATACTGTGCATTAAGCTCAGGGGCTTTAGCGGAAAATAAGCTAACAGTGCCAACAGCTGGAGATATTCCAGCTTTAAAGCCAGAGCCACAGCAAATGGTGGCTTGTCGCCGTATTTATGGCTATTTTACTCGAGCTCATTACAAGGAAACTGACCTTAACGCAGCCTTTATAGATAAGGTTTATGATGCTTACTTTAGATTTTTAGATTTTAACCGGACGTTGTTTACGGCCGCAGAAGCGCAAGAAATTAGACAAAGTGCACCACAGATGAAAATAAGCCTTTCAACCTGTGCTTTGGACTACCCGTTTTCTTTGTACCGTAAATTTGCAGATCGTCGTTTTGAGAAGTTTAGTTACTTTATTAAGCGATTAAACGCACCGTTTAATCTTGAAGGACAAGAGACTCTTTATATTGATTCTTCAAATATGCCGTTACCTCAAGATCGCGCAGCTTTAGAAAAGCTCTGGAGTTCATACGTCGAAAATGACTATATCAAGCTGAGACTTATGGATAAGAGCGATGAGGAAAGTCGTAAACTCCTAAAGAAACGTTATGAAAACAGCTTGCGTTTTATTGTTCAAACTAAAAGTGAAGAAGCGTTTAGCTATTTTGAAAATGCTTTTGCTCGAGCAATCGATCCACATACTAGCTACTTATCTCCGACTGATACCTCAGAGTTCAATGAGGATATGAACTTATCGTTAGAAGGGATTGGGGCGGTGTTAACCCAAGATGAAGATTATGTACAAATTGTATCGCTCGTTCCGGGGAGCCCGGCAGAATTAAGCCGCAAACTAAAGGCTAAAGACCGCATTATCGGCGTGCAGCAGCATGAATCAGCTAAAGATGAAATGCTTGATGTAGTTGGGATGCGTTTAATCGACCTAGTTCCAAAAATTAAAGGTAAGAAAGGCTCTAAAGTTACGCTTTTAGTGCAACGTGGTGATGGCGCTAATGCCCAGACCTTCAAGGTTGACTTAATCCGTGACAAAATTAGACTCGAAGAACGAGCAGCTAAAGGTAAACTCAATGTAGTTGATGGCCATAAAGTTGGGGTTTTAACCGTTAAAAATTTCTACATGAATTTGCATGCAGATATGCAAAAAGAAATTCAGGCGTTAACCGCGCAAGGGATGGAAGCTTTAGTTGTGGATCTGCGTAACAACGGTGGTGGGTCTTTGGAAGAAGCTATTTTGTCGAGCGGGTTATTCTTTAAGAGTGGTCCGGTAGTGCAAGTTCGTGATGCGACTGGTCGAGTCATCGAGCACAGTGACACTGATGGCGTTAGCTACTACGACGGTCCGTTAGTGGTGCTCATTAACCGCTACAGCGCTTCTTCTTCTGAAATATTCTCCGGAACACTTCAAGATTTGGGCCGCGCTATTATCGTTGGGGATCGGAGTTTTGGGAAAGGCACCGTCCAGCAAGGTAGACCTTTGGAACGTATTTACGATTACTCCGACAAGCCGTTAGGTAGTATTCTCTATACAATCGGTAAGTTCTACCGCATAAGCGGGGGCAGTAACCAGCTTCTTGGGGTTTTACCGGATGTACGCCTTTACGATCTTAACGATGAAAAGACCGATACTGAAGGGGAACAACCAAATGCTTTACCGTGGGATCGCATTAAGGGGGCTGATTACAAGCCAGTAGCGAACTTAAAGCCGTTTGTGCCTGCTTTACAAGAAGCTCACCAAGAACGCGTAAAACACGATGCGCTATATAACGATGTGGTAGCGGAATTATTTGATTACCAAACTTTACGTAAAGGCAATGAATTAGAGTTAAATCTTGAGCATCGAAAGGCTAAGAGTGCTCAAGCTAAGGCTAAGCATTTAGAGCTTGTCAATAAGCTGTTAGCTTTAGATGGCAAACCTCCGGTTAAGGATGTGGATGATTTACCTGATAATTACGAAGCTCCAGACTTATTGCTTCGCGAAACTGAACGTATTGCGATTGATTTAGCGGCGCAGATGAAAAAGTAAGGTTATGGCGTTTTAGCAAAGACCAAACGGTTAGCCTAAATCTAAAAAGCTTTAGCCAAATGTTAATCCCAAACTAAGCCCTTATTTTGGGGGCACCGTAAGCTTGGGATTTTTATCTAAAATCTCCAAGAAGACTCCTTCCTCTTTAGGTGGGAGATGAATTGTTTTTTTTGCTCTTACCTCTTTTGAACTTAAATATATGATATAATATAATTAAGTATAAAAAAAATGGGTTTAAGCTCTATGTATCTTATAGTTAAATAACAACTTAAACATCTTTCTAAAGAAGAGTATCTTTCACTTAGAGAGCTTTCACATACTGCTAAAAATCTATATAACCAAGCTGTATATAATATTAGGCAATACTATTTTCAAGAGAATAAATATCTTAATTATCAAAATAATAATTCTCTTTTAAAAAGTAGTGAGAACTATAAAACTCTTAATTCTAATATGTCACAACAGATTCTTAAAAAAGTTGATGGTTCTTTTAAGTCTTTTTTTTGGACTTCTTAAAAAGAAAAATAAGGGAATGTATAACGCTAAAGTTAAACTTCCTAATTATCTTCCTAAGAATAGTTTTAGTACTCTTATTATTGGTTTTGTTAGACTTAATGAAGATACATTTGTAATTCCATATTCCAATTCTTTTAAAAAGATTTCAATTAAGATTCCACCTATTTTACTTGATAAAAAGATTAAAGAGATTAGGATTATTCCTAAATTTAACGCTAGGTTCTTTGAAGTTCAATATACTTATGAAGTAGAAGAAGAACAAAGAAATTTAGACAAAAACCATGCACTAGCTATTGATTTTGGAATTAATAATCTTGCAACTTGTGTTACAAGCAAATGCAAGTCTTTCATCATAGATGGTAAAAAACTAAAATCTATTAATCAGTGGTTTAATAAAGAAAATGCTCGTCTTCAAAGTATTAAAGATAAGCAAAAATATGGTAAAAAACCAACTTTAAGGCAAAAATATCTATATAGTTCTCGCAATAATAAAGTAAATGACTATATGTCTAAAACAGCAAGAAAGATAATAAACTACTGTTTAGAAAATAATATAGGTACTTTAATATGTGGATACAATAAAACTTTCCAAAGAAACAGTAATATTGGAAAAGCGAATAATCAAACTTTTGTTAATATTCCTTTTGGAAAGTTAAGAGAAAAACTTGAATACTTATGTAAGTTATACAGCTTAAGATTTGTAGAGCAAGAAGAAAGCTATACATCAAAGTCAAGTTTTTTTGATATGGATATTTTGCCAAAATTCAAAATTTGAAAGTGATAAACCTCAAACTTACTCTTTTTCAGGAAGGAGAATAAAGAGAGGACTATATCAAACTTCAAAAGGTTATATATTTAATGCAGATGTAAATGGAGCATTAAATATACTAAGAAAAAGTAATGTAGTGGACTTAGAAGTCCTATACAGTAGAGGTGAAGTGGACACACCTGTAAGAATAAGGATAGCATAGCTATCAAACTTCTTTAGAATTACTCTAATGAGTAATTACGAAGCTCCCACCTCTTTAGGTGGTGAGTAGTTCACTACAAAGAACCTTGTTTCACGTAACGACCTAAGGCATAGAGTGCTATAATTAAAATGGTTTGAAGGATTTATAAAAAGAGGAACAAAATTTCATGAGTCAAAGCACCCACACTGAAAAGAAGCGCCTTGATTACCGCGCTCCAGATTTTACTGTTACTGATGTTGAATTATCATTTTCCTTGGATTTAAACGCGACTATCGTGACGGCTGTAAGCCATGTCGTGCGTAAAACTACAGACAAATCAACCCCTTTAGTGCTTGATGGGGACTCTTTGAAGCTCTTAGACGTTAAGGTTAATGGGGCGCCATGTGCTTGGGCGGAAACTCCGACTACTTTAACCTTAAACGACGTACCTGATGAATTTGATTTAACTATCAAGACGCAAATTGCTCCTGCAGCTAATACAGCTTTGATGGGGCTTTATGTGTCTGATGGCAAATTCTGTACCCAATGTGAACCGGAAGGGTTTAGACGAATCACTTATTTCTTGGATCACCCAGATGTGTTAGCGCGTTATACCACTCATGTAAGTGCTAAAGCAGGGGCTTATCCATTTATGTTATCAAACGGTAACATGATTGCCGATGAAACCAAAGATGGGGTGCGGACCGTTACTTGGCAGGATCCATTCCCTAAGCCATCTTACCTTTTTGCTTTAGTTGCCGGTGACTTTGATGAATTAAGCCGCACCTTTAAGACTAAATCAGGGCGTGAAGTGGCCGTTCGTCTTTATGTGGACCGTGGTCAAGCAGCTCGTGGTACCATTGCGATTGAATCTATCTTAAAGGCGATGGCTTGGGATGAACAACGTTTTGGGTTGGAATACGATTTAGACCGTTTTAATGTGGTAGCGGTAGATTTCTTCAACGCTGGGGCGATGGAAAACAAGAGCTTGAATATTTTTAACTCCAAGTTCGTGTTAGCTGACGCGCAAAGTGCGACTGATACCGATATGGAAAACGTGCTTTCCGTAATTGGGCATGAATATTTTCATAACTGGACCGGGGACCGTGTAACTTGCCGTGACTGGTTCCAACTTTCTTTAAAAGAAGGTTTAACAGTGTTTAGAGATCAAGAATTCTCTAGCGACTTAGGTTGTCGTCCGATTGAACGTATTAAGGCGGTTGAAGTAATTCGGGGCCCTCAGTTTGCTGAAGATGCTAGCCCTATGGCGCACCCAATCCGTCCTGATTATGTGATGGAAATGAATAATTTCTACTCCGTAACTGTTTATGACAAAGGGGCTGAAGTTATTAGAATGATGCATACTATACTCGGCGAAGAAAAGTTCCAAGCAGGCATGCAGTTATACTTTAAGCGCCATGATGGTAGAGCGGTAACTTGCGAAGACTTTGTGTCAGCTTTAGAAGATGCTTCAGGGGTTGATCTCAAAGCGTTTCGTAATTGGTATTCACAAGCCGGGACTCCAGTAGTTACTGTAGGCATGGCTTGGGATGAAAATGCTCAGACTTGCACTTTGTCTTTACGCCAAAAAACTCCGGCGACCCCACGTCAAAGCCACAAAGAACCGTTTGTTATTCCAATGCGTTTAGCTTTTTATACTGAAGACGGTCAACGTATTGCTTTAAAGCGAGCTGGAAAGGAATTAGCCGAAGTTCAGATTTTAAGTCAAAACGAAGAAACTTGGGTGTTTGATGAAGTTGCAGCGCGTCCTGTAGTTGCCCTCTTAGGGGACTTTAGTGCGCCAGTGAAACTTGAATACCCATATACTGATACTGAGCTTAATACCCTCCTTAAGTATGCGGCTGATGATTTTATTCGTTTTGATGCGGTTCAAAGCCTAATCAATCGTTATGTGGAAGTGAACGTTTCTAATTATGAACGTAAGCAACCATTTACGACCCCAGCTTCTTTGTGTGCGGCGTTTAAGTTTATCTTAAAAGACCAAGGTTTAAGTCGCCGCTTCAAAGCCTTTATGCTTCGCTTGCCATCTATAAATACTTTGTTGGGGCTCTTTAAGGTTGTGGATGTAACTGCAGTTTGTGCCGTATACAATCACTTAGCAGATACTTTAGCAACTGAGCTTGGGGCGGAATTTTTAAGTCAATATAACGCTCAATTAGCTGAATTTAAGGCTCGTGTCGCTAGTAAGGCTCCAAGTGTGGCAACTGAAGAACAAATGGGTGAACGTGCGTTAGCTGGGGTAACTTTAGCGTATAGCGCGCATGCTTTAAAACTAAAGGGCCAGGCTCAAGAAGCTTCCGCCTTGGTCTTAAATCACTTCGAGTTAGCCGACAACATGACTGATACATTAAGTGCCATGAATACGGCGTGCAAGCTTGAATTAGCTTGCCGGGAACAAATTTTAGCGGCCTATGAAGCTAAGTGGCATGATAATGCGTTAGTCTTTGATAATTACTTCAGAGCAGTTAGCATGGCCGCTACGCCAAATACCTTAAAGGCGGTTAAGGCTTTGCTTAAGCATCCATGTTTTGATATAAACAATCCAAACCGTGTGCGCGCGTTAGTGGGGAGTTTTGCGATGGCTAACCCAGAATGTTTCCATGCGCAAGACGGCTCTGGTTATGAATTTTTAACCGATATCTTAATTGAGCTTAATGATAGTAATCCGCACGTAGCAGCTCGCATTATGACCCCGATGATTTCATTGAATAATTTCGATGAAGGGCGTCGCGCTAAGATCAAAGCTTGCTTTGCGCGTTTAATGGCTTTACCAAATCTCTCAACTTCAATTTATGAAAAGATTGATAAAGCTTTAAACGATACTACGAAAGCTTAAAGTAAATTCTTACTTAAAGTGAATTTGGTTTAAAGCTTGAATTGGTTGGGGCTTAAAGCGCAAATTATTTAAGACTCCAATTAAATTAACTTTAACTTAAATTTTTAATAGCCTTAACCTGCAAAAGGTTGAGGCTATTTTGCAAAATATTTGGTTTTAACAAACTTAGTATTTGAAAGTTGAACGTTTGTTTGCTTAAGCCACGGACAAGGAACATTTATGGCTCGTGAATTCATTTTTAGACTTGCTATGCCTGCAGAGCAGGTACTTGCTATCTATCAAGGTGTGGGGAAGGTGCTAGTCCAAACGGAAACTGGGCTCCGTGTGCAAATAAATGCTAGCCATTTAAGACGTTTTACCACTCGAGACGGGATTTATGGACGTTTTAGAATGCTTGTAGATGATCATAATCGAATGCTTGCTATTGAAAAAATTAGTTAAGTTTTAGGAGTAAGAACTACTTTAAGGAACCGCTAAATGAGTAAAAAAACAATGTTGTGGAACTATGTGCTTGCGGTCCTTTTAGACGCCGTAGTGAGCTTAAATGCGGTGGCTAAAACAGATGATGGTAGTGAAGCTAGCGCAATTTTTGATCTCATGGAAGCATCTCCAGAAACGCTTAAAGTAAATGATACAGTGACTTTAGGACGCTACTACATCAACGATGACACGCATAAATAACCGGTGGAATGGCGCGTGTTAGCGCTAAAAGACCACAAGGCCTTACTTATTAGTAAATATGCCTTAGGCGCTAAAACGCTGGAAAATTCGTATTCTGATGAGACGTCCTGGGCCAAAAGTACACTTAGAGCGTGGTTGAATTGGGAATTTTTTTGGAAGTTTTTAGCGAGGCTGAGAAAGGACGGATCGTTACTTCTTTAGTAAAAAACCAAGACATTAATGAGTTTCGGATAAATGGTGGTGATGATACTTACGATCGTGTGTTTTTGTTAAGTGTTGATGAGGCGCGAGCCTATTTTAAAGATGCAAATGATCGTTTGGTACAACCAACTCCATATGCTAAAAGGCATGGCACCTGGGCCGGGGCATACAGTGGTAATACTTGGTGGTGGTTACGGACTCGAGGCCGTTTTACCAATCACTTTGCTTATGTTGATAATGAAACTGATATAAGAGTAAAAGGATTGGCTGGTTCTATTTATAACGGTGCAGTACGCCCAGCTTTATGGTTTAACTTAAAAGATTTAAAAAATGAAAGCCTTAAAAACAAGTAACAAGAGTAACTAGAGCAATAAAAGAAGCAAAAGCTGATGTTAACATGCTAGTCCTAGGTTCTATTTATTTTGGGGAGTAAACTAAGACTACATAAGCCCCTAAAGCTTAGGCGTAGCGACTTAAGTCACCCAAAATAACGGCAAATTCTTAAAGAATAATCTATAATAGCAACATGATGAAAGCTTAAGCTTTGTAAGTGTAGCTAAGCCATGAATTTTACAGCTAAAGGAAATTTTAATGTTCTATTCAATGTATGAGGGCTTGATAAGACCCTGCATCTTTCAGATGAATCCAGAAAATGCTCATAATTTAATTATGAAGAGCATGCGTATCGCTTCTAAGAGTGAACTCATGTGTCGCCTTTTGGAGCAGAAAGTAATGAGCCGCCCATGCAAGGTAATGGGACTTGAATTTGATAATCCACTTGGGTTAGCTGCGGGGTTAGACAAGGATGGGGAAGCTATTGACGCTTTTGCTGCCCTTGGGTTTGGTTTTATTGAAGTTGGGACTGTTACTCCACTTGCTCAGCCTGGTAACGATAAACCACGTTTATTCCGTGTTATTCCAGCTGAAGGCATTATTAACCGCATGGGTTTTAATAACCTTGGGGTTGATAACTTGGTTGAAAACGTAAAACGTACTCGTTACAACGGTATTATTGGGATTAACATTGGGAAAAACAAAGTTACCCCAATTGAAAACAGTACTAGCGATTACTTAGCTTGCTTAGATAAGGTGTACCAGCATGCGTCTTATGTTACGGTGAATATTTCATCACCAAATACCCCTAATTTGCGTACCTTACAGCTTGGTGAAGCTTTAGAGGATTTGGTTTCAGCGCTTAAAAAGCGTCAAAGCGAGCTCTCTGTTCAATATGGTAAGTATGTTCCGTTAGTTGTTAAGATTGCTCCGGATTTGACGGAACAAGAAATTAAGAACATTTGCGGTATTTTTGTGCAATACGGGGTAGATGGGGTTATTGCTACTAATACCACTTTGGAACGCGATATGATTGCTGGTATGCCTCACGTGCGTGAAGCAGGTGGCTTGTCAGGACGCCCTGAATTTGAGATTAGCACCCGTGTTCTTAAGAGTGTATGCCAAGAAATTAACGGTCGTATGCCGGTTATTGGGGTTGGTGGGGTCGACGGGCCTTTAGCCGCCCGAGCTAAGTTTGAATCAGGGGCTTCTTTGGTTCAAATATACTCATCATTCATCTATAAAGGGCCAAAGATCATTAAAGACATCTTAGCTAATATCTAACTTTTTAGCTTAGGCTCATTTAAGGGTCTAGTCACCAAGAACTCTAAAAACTCTAAGTTAGTGATAAGTGGCCTCTGAAAATCCCACTAGTGGGGTAGAGGCCTTTAATTTGGTTCGGATATTTCCACCACCCGGGCGAAATTTTTCATTTCAAATGAGGCTGTGGCCAATTCTTCCTCTTTCCTCTTTCCTCTTTAATCTTTAATTCTCTCCTTTGAGTTCTGCTTTTGATTAGCGCAAGGCGTAACAACTCTAAAGGCTTTAAGTAGGTGCTTTTGGAGGCTCTACTTCATCAAAGATAAGATCATCTTTTAATTGTAAACGTAAACATCGTTTTGCAAGCCTAAACAAACTTTTAGCTGAGTAATCCGGGGCTGATTACACCGTCTGTCCGGACTATGGAAACCGCAGTTCCGATTTAAAGGAAAACAACATTCCGGTGTCAAAGTATGTACGACTCCCAGATCTGGAAATGTCCAGGAATGAAGGTACATACAAAAAGGTCATGGCTAAGTATG
>UQCV01000037.1 GCA_900539665.1 uncultured Succinivibrionaceae bacterium
CTCCAAGAAGACTCCTTCCTCTTTAGGTGGGAGATGAATTGTTTTTTTTGCTCTTGCCTCTTTTGAGCTTAAATATATGATAATATACTAAGAAAAAGTAATGTAGTGGACTTAGAAGTCCTATACAGTAGGGGTGAAGTGGACACACCTGTAAGAATAAGGATAGCATAGCTATCAAACTTCTTTAGAATTACTCTAATGAGTAATTACGAAGCTCCCACCTCTTTAGGTGGTGAGTAGTTCACGTGGAGGAAAACCAAAAAATAGCTCCAAGGAAATTGGAGCTATAATGTTTTTCTGTTACTTTAAGCTACTTTAAGCTTCATTAGGTTAATCTTCTTTTGAAGTTTCGCCTTCCTGAGGACTTGCTTGAGCATCATCAAGGGATGCTGATGAAGAATCTAATACTTCAATTTAGCCTCAACTGCTAACGGGGCGTCGTTTGCAGTTGAGGCTAAAGCTTCACCTTCAGTTTCGGTTTCTACTGTTGTAGCTTCTACTGAGTTTTGATCTTTAGCTTCAAGTTCTTTAGCCGTTAGACGTTTCATACGAGCCATATAGAAGCCATCACCACCAGCTGATGGAAGGACGTGACGTTCTTCTTCTAATACGAAGTCTGGGTGTTTCTCTAGGAAGTTTGCTACTTGTTTTTCATTTTCTGATGGCAAAATACTGCAAGTAGAGTAAACCAAAATACCCCCAGGAATGGTCATTTGCGAATAGCTGTCAATAATCTGCGCTTGAATTTGTTTAAGCTCATTTATTTCCGCCGTGCGATCTTGCCACTTGGTATCAAAGTTACGCTTAAGCACCCCTAAACCTGAACAAGGCACGTCAAGAAGAACACAATCAGCTTTATTGTGTAGGCGCTTAATAACTTTGGAACTATCAATATGTCTAGTTTCAATGTTGTAAGCCCCGTCTCTACGCGCTCTTTCTTTAAGGGCTTCGAGCTTCCATTCCTTATCATCCATGGCAATAAGAGTACCACGGCCTTTCATCAAGGCTGCCAAGTGTAAGGTTTTACCACCGGCACCTGCACAGGCGTCAATAACTCTACGTCCCGGTGCGGCTTTAACAAAAGGAGCAATTTGTTGAGAGCCTAAATCTTGTTGTTCAAAGAGCCCGTCTTTAAAAGCCTTAGTTCGAAAAAGAGGAGCGTTTCCAAGAATAACTAAAGCTTCTGGCATCCCTTCAACTTCAGCAAATTTAACATTTTCTGAGGTTAAAGCTGCTTTAGCTTCGGCCACTGTTGCTCTTAAAGTATTGATTCGAATATAGCGATTTGGTTCACTAGAGAAAAATTTGCGTTCGTGATTCCAAACTTCGCCAAGTTCACCACGACAAAGGTGATCAAGCCAATGTGGGATGCCATATTTGAGCATTTCATCTTCTTGAGCTTCTGCCTTTCTGATTTTGGCTGCTTTTTCGCTGAATTTTTCAGTGTCAGGTAGGTTTTTAGGTACCGGCCATTTATGTTCCACATGGAGAGCACAAATGAGGGCATTGATATGATTCTTCATATCTTTGACCTTTTTATAACCAGCGATGTAGGTGTAGTAATTAAGGCGACGAATTAAGTCATTTACTAAACGAATGATTAACGCTTGTTCGTCGCTTTCAAGTTTGATTTTACGGAAATGGTCGGCATATGCACGGTCCAAAGGAGTGTTTTTGCTAAAAACTTCCTTAAGGATAGAGCTTATGAGGCGGATTTTAAAAGCAGATAGTGAAAATGCTGCCATGTGTTTCTCCAGTAAAAATATTTAGTTTTATAAATTAGCTAATGCCAAATGCTCGTTGGATAGTTTGAGGTATCTTACTCTTTGCGTCCTTTAGGACCGTAGCCGGACTCCTTTAAGGTATAACCGTCGTGATTTACCCACACGTCAAGCCCATTTCTGTTATTACCAGCTACGAGGCTTGCCGCAAAACTTGGACTAGTGAAAAGGTAACTTTCAGTGAGTTCGTAACAATTAAGTTTTTCGTTTAGGGTTAGGATACCAGCGGTGATTAATTCTTGCCGAAAATCTACTACTGGTTGTCGCAACGATTTAGCATAATGCAAGGAAATTAAAGTGCCTTTATTTAGCATAAAGCTAGGGTTACTACGATTCCCAAGGGGGAATCCAGAGGCATTAACGCCTTTTACCTGAAAGTAATAATTCTCTCTAGTTTCTAAATCTTTTGTTTCGCTAAAGATGTTTTTTAAAGTCTGAAATTCTTCGTATAGTTCAATGGGGACGATCGCATGGGTGCGAGTACCATTGCTATTGACGATAAAAGAAATTTTTGACGGATCCTGGGACATGAGCATTCTGACCTAGTTTAAAATCGTTTTTTCAATTATAACTAATTGCCGGTCAAAAAACTAAAATACCTAGGTGATTTTGCGTATGGATGAAGTTGGTTGGTATTTTGGGTCCTGTAGGATGAGGTGAAGACTCAAGTTTTAAGTAGTTACAGGGAGTGAAAGCTCGGTAATAGCTTGTGAAAATTTTACAAAGAAACACCGTATGAGCCTGTGACTTCATACGGTGTTTTAAGAACTAAGTAAGCTGCTTGGTTACAGACGGCTATAGCCTCGAAAAACTATCGTTTTATTCTTGGTGATAATTTTTAAGGAAGCGCGCAAGTCTTGTACACGCGTCAGTGATTACTTCTTCGGTTGGTAAGAATACTAAACGGAAGTGATCTGGAGCCGGCCAGTTAAAGCCTGTGCCTTGCACAATAAGCATCTTTTCTTGGCGCAATAAATCTAAAACCATCTTTTGGTCGTCCTTGATCTTATAAACCTTTGGATCAATACGTGGGAACATATAAAGTGCGCCCTTCGGTTTTACTACGCTTAAGCCTGGGATGCTATTGATGAGTTCGTAAGCCTTATCACGTTGTCTACGTAATCTACCACCTGGTAAAATCAATTCATTAATACTTTGGTAACCACCGAGCGCAGTTTGAATACCGTATTGCATTGGTACGTTGGCACACAAACGCATGGAGGCTAAAATATTAAGCCCTTGAATATAGCCCTTGGCAAATTGTTTTGGTCCGCTAATGACCATCCATCCCTGGCGGAAACCGCATGAACGATATGCTTTAGAGAGGCCGTTAAAGGTAATTACTAAAACGTCATCACATAAAGTACAAACGCTATGGTGAGCAATGTCATCGTAAAGAATCTTGTCGTAGATTTCATCAGCAAAAATGATGAGATTATTCTGACGAGCAATTTCAATTACATCTAGCAAAAATTCGGTTGAGTAAACAGCGCCAGTTGGATTATTAGGGTTAATCAGCACGATCCCACGAGTTCTTGGAGTGATCTTTTTCTTAATGTCATCAAGATCAGGGAACCAGTCAGCCTGTTCATCACAGATATAGTGTACTGCACGCCCCCCGCTTAGGTTGACAGCTGCGGTCCAAAGAGGGTAGTCAGGAGCAGGAACTAGGATTTCGTCGCCATTATTTAATAGAGCCTGCATAGACTGGACTATAAGTTCGGATGCGCCGTTGCCGATAAAAATATCGTCATAGTCCACTGTGCGCAGTCCCTTTTGTTGGTAATACTGAGCAATAGCTTTACGGGCAGAGAAAATCCCCTTTGAATCACAATAACCTTGGCCATGAGACATGTTAAGAATAATGTCTTTAACCACTTCTTCTGGGGCATCGAACCCAAAGAGAGCCAGGTTACCAATATTGAGTTTTAAAATGCGATGACCTTCATCTTCCATGCGACGAGCTTCGATATGAACTTTGCCGCGGATGTCGTAACAGACATTATCCAATTTATGGGATTTTTCTATAACGTTCATAAAAATACAACTTTATTTATATTCAATTCGTTTTTATATAAGTACATTAGATTTAAGGTTTTTTAACCTTCGTTATTAGGGCTTAGCAAAACTATAACGCTTGAAAACTCAACGCAAATTTTTAACTGTCCTAATAGTAGTTTGGTTTTTTTGAACCTAATGGTGTTGATTTTAACACCTTTTAATCTAGCTTGCGCTTTAATGAGAGTGAACTTGGGGTTTTCCCGTAAACGAATATTTTATGTTTAGTGAGTTATCTACACTTATATATTATCAACCGGTCTCTAAACAGAATAAAGCACTATAATCATGGTTTGTTTATAGTGCTTTTAGGTATATTTGCTAATAATTTGTAAAAAACAGTGAAATATCCTGTTTATGGCTGAGTTATAGTTTGTTCATGATAGATTTGTTCTAAAATCTTTCTTTCATGCTTATATTGTGGACGCGCAATTTTATGAGCTTCAAGAAGTTTTCTGGTGCGTTCATCGTATGAAAGGTTGTTCATGAAGTATACAAACGGAACTAATTTCCCGTTTTGGGTGGTTAAAAAGCCAGCCAAATTAGCGACCCCGTTTAAAGTCCCTGTTTTGGCAGTTACGTTTTTAAGCAGTGGAGCGCGCATTACACTACCACGTCCTGACATAGTGCCACTCACCCCTGCTTTAGGGAGTAGAGAGATAAAATCGAGTTCTTTGTCATGCTTAAGAATATAGCTTAAGACGTTAAGCATTTGGCGGGGGGTAATGTAATTATGAGGGGATAAACCTGAACCATCAATAGTGGTGGAATTACCAAGTTCAATGCCTTTCTTCTTAAGAATGTTACGAATTGCAGTAACGGCCATAAAGTAGTTGGCAGGTCGTTTGTAGTATACAGAACCAATGGTTTTGGCAATGCTGTCGGCATACAAGTTGTTACTACGCTTTAAACAGGTAGCTAGGATCGTGCGTAATGGCACGGAATTATAGGTCGCAAAAGTTGTAAATGAACCTTGGCTTTTACGGACTAAGACAATTTTACCAGCTACGGAAATATCTAAGCGCTCTAGTAAGTTTTTGATGATGCCAGAGGCCCATCTTTCAGGGTCTTGAATGGCAAAAGATAAACCTAAAGGTTTTGTTTTGCCTTTTTGTAGAGGGATGCATCCAGAAAGAACGTAAACGTTATTGGTATTACGATCGACTTCAAGTGAACACCCACCGTAGTATTCGGCTGGTTGGACGGTTTCGACGTTGCGAACGTCTATAGCAATAGGTAGATTTTGGTTGAAGTCAACGAGTGGGGCGGCGCCAAGTTTTCTGGCGGTCAATTGCATGCTGATGCAGTTACCATCGATGATTACTGATGAAGGTGGGGCGGTAAAACATTTAGTCAAATCATCCCAAGACCAACCGGTGGCATAATTGTGTCCAGCAAAGTAACCGTAGTTTAGATACACATCACCGTTGATTTTGTTGATGCCAGACTGCTTTAAGGAGGCGCGGAGCAAGTTTAATAGATGTTCTGTTCGTAAGGTTGGATCGCCTTGGAATTCGATTTCAACATCACCATTTAAAACTCCGTTATTAACCACTAACTTATTGTTAGAAAGAATGCTTTTGCTACTAACTTTTAACAAGGTTGAAAAATGATAATCAGGGCCAAGATATTCAAGTGCAGCAAGAGCGGTAAGTACTTTTTCGGTTGAGGCAGGTCTAAAGTACTGATCCATGTTGTAGCCTGACACTCGACCGTTAATTTCATAGGCTACGCCGTTTAAGGCTCCAGCGGGTATAGAGCTATTTAAATAAGATTGGTCGTTATTTGATTTTTTATGCGGGGCTGCTTGTGCGAGTCCTGTGGCTAGCACGCAGAGCGTTACTAATAGCATTACACTTTTTATCATTTTAATAAGTCCTTGTAGAAAGTGGCGCTTTCAAACGTGAGTGTATATAAAAATTTACTGTTAATTCTTTGGAGGTATAGTTTGGTCATTGACATCATTAGTATCCGCCTCCATGGCTTCGTCAGTTTCAGGGGTGGATCTAATGGTTCCTTCAGGTGCTTCGTCGTTTTCAAAGCGTTCTAAAAGTTGTATTTCCATAGTAGACCGTTGTTCAAAACGTTTGGAGCTAGTGGCTGAAACTAGATTTACTAATACGGTGAATGAAATTAGTAAGACCAAGAATGTGGCGAAGTAATGTAGTGGAATAGTGCGATAACGTTCAATGAGCATTAACATTGGCAGTAAGGCAAATACCAAAAAGGTACTAACGTTAATTACTTGAAAACGTAATGGTAGTACTAAGGCACTGATTAGTAGAGCTAAGAAGGCAAACACCGAGATGATGCTTAAAAATGTCCGATCGTTTTCAAGTGAGCGCCAAGAAAAAATACTGCCTTTAGTTTCTTTTAAAGTAGTAAAAGTGGCATATATGTTGATAAGCAAGGTGCCAGCTCCCACGAGGTAAATAAAACCTACAAATGCATACGATAAAAGGTCTGATAAAGGTTGTGAGGTGATGATTGATGGATCAAAGTAGCGCACTATTTGGTGTGAATAACCGGTGGAACCTAAGCGTAACCACCCAAGTATTCCTCGAGCTACATTTTCTAAAAGATAAAGTGGAGAGTAATCGGTAAATGAATGAGCATCAGAGAACATAGAACCAATTTCATCAGAGGTTAAAATTGAGCTCAAAAATGCCCAAACCGTTAAGCCAATAATGCCTAAGCCTGTAATTATCCCTCCGATTGATACCTTAATAGCCCGGCGTAATAAGATAAACAAAACCATGATAACGAGGCTAATTGATAGGTAGCTAAGCTGCAAACAGTAGCCAAGCCCAAGGATCAAGCACATCGAGGCCAGGAATTTAGTGAGTTTAGGATTAAGGAAGAAATGGTCTTGCTTTTCTGGACTCCGGCAACTTCTTAAATTCACTAAGGATAAGAAGACCACAGAAACCCCAAAAATAACGTACGAAGTTTGGGTTAAAGTCGTTTCGTAGAGGAACCATGGGGAGAGTAAATACATTACAGCAAAGCAACATAACGTTTTATTGCCAAAGAATTGACGTAATCCAATGGAGAAAAGCAAAAATGACATGAAGCGCAAAATAATGATAAAGGTCATGGGCGCCCATGGCGAATCAGAAAATAACAGGGGTAATGAAGTTAAAAAGTTACCCACAGAGCCCACGGTTGGACCAACTCCTGGGAGTACTTGTCCCACTATGCTGTAGTTGCCATTTTTAGCGGCATCAAGGGCGTTTAAATAAAGGTACCATTGTTCGTCGGTAATAATTTGATTAGAGGCGTACAAAAACGAGAGTACCAGATAAATGACTGATACCATTGTGGTAAACCATAGGTAATATTTGTTTGTCATTAGGTCTTGCTCTATATAGTTTTAAAACTAAATACATCATAATACGATAATAGCTTTGGGGATATCAAAACAATAAGAAATATGATTTATAAAATAAGATGTTGATCGGAGCTTGTGAAAAAAGAGATGTGTGAATAATGAAGCGTTTATGCATTCTTATGTTGTGGCTTTGTTGTGTTGCTAGGCAAAAAAAGATATTATTACACAGTTTAATTATTTTGTTTTACGCGGTTTTAGTGTGGCTAAATCCTATTTGGCTATTAAATGCTGTAGTTCACTAAATTCTGGGTAAAAGGGCGTGGTTTTCACTTATTTTAAAAGTTGTTAATAAGTTATGAAGATTGACTGTACTTCCTTGTCGTAAGACAGAAATTTACCGCTAATGTGGTCGTAGGACTGCTTGGTAATGAAAGTCCTGATTCAAACAGATTTACACTTGTAACTCCAAAGCCTGAAAATGGTGTACGATTACAAGCTACACTTGACAATCAGAACCCCACGGGCTTGCCTGTGGGAGCAGTCAGGAACTAGAGAAAAGCTCGGTAGAGAAGATTAGGCCAAACCACTTTTTTTAGATATATACAAGAAAAGAGAAAATATATGATTATTAGTCCAAAGGTGCGTGGTTTTATTTGTACCACAACTCATCCGTCCGGCTGTGAAGCTAATGTTTTAAGCCAAATCAATTACGTGAAGAGCAAAGGGCAGATTGCCAACGGTCCTAAGAAGGTACTGATAATCGGTTCTTCTACTGGTTATGGTTTAGCTTCAAGAATTAGTGCTGCCTTTGGTTCTGGGGCTGCTACTATTGGGGTATTTTTTGAAAAGCCTGGTACAGAAAAAAAACCTGGTACTGCTGGTTGGTACAATGCTGCTGCTTTCCAAAAGTTTGCTCGCGCTGAAGGTTTGTATGCAAAGAGCATCAATGGCGATGCTTTTTCTAATGAATGTCGCGCTAAGGTTATTGAACTAATCAAAGAAGACCTTGGTCAAGTAGATATGGTTGTTTACTCTCTTGCAGCTCCTGTACGTAAGATGCCAGACACTGGGGAACTCGTTCGTTCAGCTTTAAAGCCAATTGGCCAAGTTTATAAAACAACGGCTGTAGATACCAATAAAGATGAAATCATCCAAGCTGAAGTTGAACCTGCAACCGAAGAAGAAATTGCTAATACCGTTAAGGTAATGGGTGGTCAAGATTGGGAATTATGGATCAAGGCTTTAGCCGATGCTGGCGTTTTGGCTGAAGGCGTTAAGACTGTAGCTTATAGCTACATTGGTACTGATCTTACTTGGCCTATTTACTGGAATGGTACTTTAGGTCGCGCTAAGGAAGATTTAGATCGTGCAGCTGCTGCTAACAACCAAGTTTTAGCTTCTATCGGTGGTAAGGCTAACGTAGCAGTTCTTAAGTCAGTAATTACCCAAGCTTCTTCTGCTATTCCTGTAATGCCACTTTATATTTCAATGTGCTTCAAGATTATGAAGGAACATGGTGTTCACGAAGAAGTAATCGATCATATTTTCAGAATGTTTAATACAGTCCTTAATCAGCCGACTTTTGAAACCGATGATAAGGGCAGAATCAGAATGGATTCTTGGGAACTTAGCGATAAGGTTCAAGATGCTTGCCGTGCTTTATGGCCACAAATCACCACTGCTAATTTGCGTGAACTTACAGATTACAGCAACTATAAGCGTGATTTCCTCCGTTTGTTCGGCTTTGAAGTTCCAGGTGTTGATTACGCTGCTGACGTTAACCCAGTGGTTGAATTTGATGTAATTACTCTTTAGTTATCAATTTTAAATAGATTTTAACTGAACTCGGCAAGAAGTCTCCCACCTCTAAGGTGGTGAGATGAATTGCCGAAATCTACTTGACAGCTTTCTAAACATTATGCTATAAATATAAAAAATGAAGGTATGCGGTTAGTAACTGCATAAATTCAAAACATAGAACCGTGGGACACACGGGGGTAGCTCGTTGATACTGTACTCATTAGAGTGCTTGAGCGAGAACTGAACCTATCTTATCGGTGGGAAGTCCCCACATCTAATCTATAGGTGGGGAAGGAAGTCACTAGAAATAGAACCTCTATACATTTGTATGGAGGTTTCTTTTTCTATTGATAATTTGAGCTTTGGAATAGAAGATATTTTTAATTGTTTTAGAACGATTTTTGAAAAAGAAAAGCCCCAAAACTTGAAATAGTCTTAGGGCTCAGTAAGCTCAGTAATTAGTTTATGGCCTTAATATTAAGTAATTAAAGCCTGCTTACGAAAGCTTACTTCTTGTTTTCGTGAGCAAGATATGCTTCAAAGGTGTTTTGCATAAGTGAAGCAACGGTCATAGGGCCAACACCACCTGGAACAGGGGTGATATAAGCTGCTCTTTCTTTTGCTACTTCAAAGTCGATATCGCCACAAAGCTTGTTGTTTTCAAGTCTGTTGATACCCACATCGATAACTACAGAACCTTCACGAATCCAATCGCCTGGAATGAAATTAGGCTTGCCTACAGCCACAACTAACACTTCAGCCTGTTCAACAAATGAACGAAGGTCGCGGGTAAATCTATGGGTACAAGTGGTGGTACAACCTGCAAGAAGGAATTCAAGGGTCATAGGGCGACCAACAATGTTTGATGCACCTACTACAACAGCATTTTTGCCTAACAAATCTACTCCGGTGCTCTGAATTAAGGTCATGATTCCCTTTGGAGTGCATGAACGAAGAGCAGGGATTCTTTGGGCAAGACGGCCTACGTTATAAGGGTGGAAACCATCAACATCCTTGCTTGGGTCAATAGCTTCAATAACCAAAGTTGAATCAATATGAGCCGGTAGCGGAAGCTGAACTAAAATACCGTCTACACTTTCATCGCGGTTTAAGCCATCGATTAACTTGAGTAAGTATTCTTGGGAAGTGGTATCTGGTAAGTCGTAAGACTTGGAAATATAGCCGATTTCCTGGCAAGCTTTGCGCTTACTCTTTACATATACCTGGGAAGCAGGGTTTTCACCAACTAAGATTACAGCTAGGCATGGACTGCGTTCGCCTTTGTCCTGAATTGAAACTACTTTGTTGGTGAGTTCTTCTCGGATTGATTGGGCAATTTTCTTCCCGTCTATAATTTTTGCAGTCATGTGTATTCCCTTGCTATGAAGATATGCAACTATCGCGTGGTATTATACACTTTTGCAACTTTAAAAAAAATGCTTTTCGAAGAGGTAAGAAGCCAGTATAAAATTGATGGTTTGTTGGTCTATAGAAGCCTTTATTGTTATAATGTAAGTGGAGATAACAACAATACGATTTGGTCTAAGAGCCACTGGTTTGGTTGAAACAATAAATAATGAAGAGAAAGATAATCTTTTTGTTGGGCGTAATTTCATTTTTAAGCGGATGCGGCCAACAAAGTGAAAGCTTATGTTCAGCTGATCTGCCAATGCGTCATCTAAAATTTGACTTTGGTTATGAACTAGTTTCTGATACGGCAGCTCCCCAGTTAAATATCTTAGCGATTAAACAGGAAAACTCATCAAACAACATGGTTTGGTGCAGCGCTAAAGCTGAATTAAAAGGGCCGGCCTATGAATTGGTTCGAGCACTAGAATTGAGGCTTGGAGCCAAAAAATGGCGTCAAATGGAATCGTCCTTAGCTAGACAGAATTGGTCCGTAGTTGGGGACCATGAGTTAAGTCGGATTAAAGATTCTGTGGCGCTCTATCTGTTATCAACTCATAAGAATGAGCTACTTTCACCAAAGCAATTTACCTTACCTGTGGAAATTAACTATCTGTTGGAAAAAAGGAATAGTTCGGTCGAAAAGGTAGAGTTTTCCCCAAATTTGAATGTGGAAGCATTGAAGCTAGTGCATAAAGAACTAGAATTTTCTTCAAGTGAGAACGATTTGGTTAGTAGAATTTTGCGATAGTTATCCAAATTTACGATTAAATTGCTCTTTTTAAGGGGTTTTACCATTTGTTTAGAAAACAATAAATTAGGGTTGTGGTCTGATTTGACCATAACCCTAAATTTTTAAGGCATGTAATTATGACAAAAGGATTAAAGAATTAAAATAATTCGATCCCAAATCCAGTCATTAGCATCTTTAAGCCGGTGAAAATCAAAAGGATAGCAAAAAGGCGTTTAATAACGTGTGGTTGACACATTTTATTAACCTTTACCCCAAAAGGGGCCATTAAAATTGAAAATGGAATGATACAAAGCGCGGCTAAAAAGTTGGTATGGCCTACTGTCATGATTGGGGCGTTTGCCACGGTATTGCCTGAGCTTAAATCTGTAATAATAGTAGTGATCGCCCCAGGCACTGCTACGAGCATCCCTATAGTTGATGCTGTACCTACTGCTTTTTTAGTGTCTACATTAAATAGAGATAGAGTTGGAACGGTTAGGGTGCCTCCACCAATGCCTAACATAACAGAGATACTAGAAATCAAAAAAGCCATCATTGCTTGGCCCAGCATGCTTGGTAAATTGTTAAAGATACCTTTGGCTTTGGCAAAAAACATCATGTTTGTGGCCGCGCATAACATAATGAAACCAAAGAGAATAGTAAGCCATAGACCGCCAAATAACCCTGCAAATACACGGCCTAAAATAACCCCAGCCATGAGAAAGATGAACCATCTTTTTAATAAGTTAGTGTCCAAGTTTCCTTTTTTGTAATGAGAAAAACATGAGGACATGGTCGTAGGAATCATGGTTACCAATGAGGTTGCAGTGGCCATCATAATGGCAACTGACGGATCAAGGTGCATGATTGTACCAAATACAAATGTAAGTACCGGGACGAAAATAATACCGCCACCAACACCAAGAAGACCTGCTAAAAAGCCGGCAACGATGCCTGATACTGAAAGAATACCAACTATTGGTAGAAAACTAAGAAGAGAGTCCATAAAACTTTACCTAGGATGAAAGCTAAATAATTGAAATGTAAGAATTGGCTTGAGTAAGCGGGGGGAGCGACGCCATAGTTCAAACGATGTTTAAATGTAGTTTAGTTAATTCTTCTAATTCTAATATTGTTTGGGGTGCAATTATACGCTACTAAAGAGAAGTGACATAATGAATAGGTGGCTAATGTGTTGCAAGTTGCACCATGATGGATAAAAATAACCCAATTTGCAAGAAAACAAAAAAAAATATTGACGTGGTTATGATTCTTAGTTATCATACGCCTCGTTGAGACAAAACAGTCGGTGATTAGCGCAGTCCGGTAGCGCATCTGGTTTGGGACCAGAGGGTCGTAGGTTCGAACCCTACATCACCGACCATCTCTAGGGGGTGCGTCCTTAGCTCAGTTGGATAGAGCAACGGCCTTCTAAGCCGTGGGTCGCAGGTTCGACTCCTGCAGGACGCGCCATTGGCGGTTTTGATTTCAATTCTAAGACATGGTGGCTGTAGCTCAGTTGGTAGAGTCCTGGATTGTGATTCCAGTTGTCGTGGGTTCGAACCCCATCAGCCACCCCATGCGGGAATGGCGAAATTGGTAGACGCACCAGATTTAGGTTCTGGCGCCCTAGGTGTGAGAGTTCGAGTCTCTCTTCCCGCACCATTTCACCCAAGAAGTCTTACTTCATTCTCTTATAAATCTTTCTTCTAACACTCCTTAATATTTTTCTTATTTAAGCGTTATTCATTCTCTTCTTTTTATTTAATTTATTGTGTTTTGGTATTTAAAAATCCGGTTGTGATTTGTTGTTGTTTTCTGTTGCCTAATTTCTGCTATTGAGCCTCTTAGTTTTGGTAGTTATGGATGTTTCAAACCTATTTTTTTAACCAAGCATAAGTACGAGTAAATACATTTAACAAGTTGCTTGGATTAAAGACGTTATGTGCTGCGTTTTACAGCTTAGGACATGGGGCCTAACTTACATAATTTTTACACCATGTTTGGTCAAATTTAAGTAAAAGTTGTTTTTCAAGTAAAAAAAGTTTTATGCCGTTAAAGCTGATTCTTGGAGAATAATATTATTTAAAAGCAAATTGGATAGTTATATATATCGAGCTTTGAGATGTAAGCAGTTTAAAGCGCTACAATAAAAGATTTTAAGCAGATAATTACACTATATTTATTTTAAAAAAACAAATACAATACCGCCAAACAAGGCAACGTAATGCCTGAAACTTTTGATCATGATTTTGGAGATTAGATATGTTTGGATGCAGTTCAGCCGTTAAAGGCCATTTTTTGGCTCTGTTTGCCAATGTTATCTGGGGTTCTACCTTTATTTCTACCAAAGTATTATTGGATGATTTTTCTCCAGCTGCTGTTATGTTCATTAGATTCGTAATGGCTTATATCTTTATGTGTATGATTTTCCCTAAAGCCTTAAGTTTTTCTGGTTTTAGAAACGAAGCTATGATGCTTGTGGCAGGCTTTTGTGGGGTTACTGCATACTACCAGTTAGAAAACGTTGCTTTAACTTATACCTATGCCTCAAATGTCGGAGTTATTTTTGCCATAATTCCGTTTTTTGTGGGGGTTCAGGCGCATTTTATTTTCAAGGGCGAAGAAAAGCTATCTAAATACTTCCTTGGTGGCTTTGCGGTAGCTATGACTGGGATCTTGCTTATTACTTTTAGTGGAGCTACCTTTTTAGGCTTACGCCCTCAAGGTGACTTAATTGCCATTTTAGGTTGTATTATTTGGTCGTTCTACGCAATTATTGTTAAGCGCATCACTATACCTGGGGCTAAAACCATTATGGTTACAAGAAGAATATTCTTCTATGCCATTATGATGATGATTCCATGTATGTATCTTTGGGGTGGGGACGTAAATCTTAATCAATTCTTAGAGCCAAAGAATTGCCTTAACTTTGTGTACTTATCGTTGTTTGCCTCTGTGCTTTGCTACCTTTCGTGGAACACAGCGTTAAAGCATATTGGGGCTATGGCGACAAGCGCCTATATTTATGTCGGGCCGGTAGTAACAGTTGTGCTTTCAGTGATTATATTAGACGAACAGCTTACTTGTTGGTCTTTTATGGGGATGGCTTTAACTATGGCAGGGTTAATACTCTCTGAATGGTTAAACGTACGTAAGCTCTTAATAAAAGCAACAGAAAACTAAAATATCGCGTCAGAAAGAAACACTAAAGGGAATCAACACGTGCTTGTTTAGTGGTGATTGGGCTTAGACAATAAAATGCGCTTCAAGCCTCTATTTTGAGGCTTGAAGTTTATCGTTAGCATTGTGACATCCTCCCCCACCTATAGAGGTGGGGCTTCCCACCGATAAGATAGGTTCAGTTCTCGCTCAAGCACTCTAATGAGTACAGTATCAACGAGCTAACCCCGTGTGTCCCACGGTTCTATGTTTTGAATTTATGCAGTTACTAACCGCATACCTTCATTTTTTATATTTATAGCATAATGTTTAGAAAGCTGTCAAGTAGATTTCGGCAATTCATCTCACCACCTTAGAGGTGGGAGACTTCTTGCCGAGTTCAGTTAAATGGCATTTATTTGAGGTCGGATGTTACCTGCAGAAGTTGGCGCCAGTTTAATTGCTCCCGCCCGTGGGAAACATAATAATGCAATATCCCTCGTTCAAAAGCTTCAACGGCTATTTCTCTAATATCACCCGAGAGGGTGATTTTCTTTTCAATATTTATAGATGGCAATAAAACCCAACTAGATTTTTTAGTAACGCTTGTTATATAGCATGAAGCATGTAGCGCTAATAAACAAAGTTCAATAATCTTATTTTCAGTAAGCTCAATGGTGCTATTTAGTAGGAATGGATACTCAATTCCTCCGATAGACATTTCATCTGGTAAGTGCAATTCTCGTAAAAATTGTTGAATGTTTTCTATGAGATTGTTACATGTGCTTTGTGCATCCATATCGGTATTTTTGTTTTTTATCAGGATGATCCGATCTTTACTAATGCGATAGATGCGTGGTATTTGATCCTCAAAAAGCTGAAATAGTTTATCTGTAAAGATACGTTCTATTTGCTTGGTTTTATCATTACCTTTCTCCATGGCCATTCGGGTAAAGCATGGAATGTAAATATTGAGAATTTCCTTTTCTTGAGGCAAGGAGTGTTCAGTTTTTCTGTGCTCTAACTTATTGTTATAGTTAAGACTAAATAAGTATGAGATGAGCTCATTTTCTCCAGGTAGTACCATGTTTTTGTAGAAGGCTTTATTGTCTTCATATGATGATAGTTCTTGGCGATACTTGACATTGCGTCGATGGGAAACGGAAAACAGAAGCATTAAGACTAATGTTATCAATAGCAAAACGTAGTTTGTTCGATTTGGTAAATCGGTGAATAAAGATTCATCGATATAACTATTGCCCTTAGGAGATGACTCCTTGTTCTTAGCTACAGCTACGAGTTCAGGTAAGGCGTTATTAACGATGTTTTTAAAATTGTCTGACAGCACTGGAAATTGGGTATTGTTTGGGTCTTGTTCAAACATACTTCTTAAGATCGTGTATGCTTGAGGCAAGTTCTTACGCGCCGCATAGAGTCGGGCTCTTAAATATTGAATTTTTACTTGCTTTTCTAGCGATAGTTGGGTGGTTACATTTAAAAGTTCAGCCAACAATTTTTGCGCATTTTCATATTTGCCAGTAGTTAGGTATATTTCAGTCAAGTCGATAATAGTATTGTAGTAGTTTTCAACAGATTTTTCGTTTTTGAAAATTTCTGCCGCGGTTTCTAGGTATTTAACGGCTCGAGCTCGGTCCCCTTGCATTTTAAAGGCATAACCTAATTGTTCGTTAATAAAAGCTTTGTCGTTAATCCCAATGTCGGTATTTTCTAGTAATAGTTCACTCTTTAAGAGCATGGAGTAAGAATTACTAGTGTTTCCGGCTTGAAATTCGTAGCTAGTAAGTTCGGCGATCCCTCGAATATATTGCGTTTGGTATTCTGGGATTCTTTCGATGATTTTTAGATAACTTTGTTGCATATAAATGGCGTGCTCATAAAAACCTGCATCAGCCAAAATAGTAGCCATTTCGCGAGCGGTGATTGCTGCATAAAAGTCTTGGTTATTTTGCTTATAAAGTGTGTATAACTTCCCTAAATAATTAAAAGAACGGTCTTTAACATTAGCTTCTTGATAAAGATAGCTAGTAGTTAAATAGAGCATTTCCCAGAGGTTACGATCACTATTCTTGTTGATTTTATTACTTTTATGAAGGTAATCTAATGTACTACCCGCCTCAATAAAATTGCGGGCATGAATGCTATTAATGGCATTCATAAGATAAGAATAGGTTTTTAAATCTTCTATCTGCAAAGGACCTCTAAACTCAGGGGTCGCAGAATGGGAACTATCGCGTTGGCGCATATTGTTTTGCGTCATTTCGTACATATGAATGCGTTCACGATTATGTTCCGCAAGAATCAAGATTTGTTCGTTAATACTGTTATTGGTAACAGGAATTTGAGAAATTTGTTCTAAAGTTTTTTGGGCACTTGTGATTTCTTCGGCTGTGATTTGACATGAAGCTAGGGTGTTAAGGGCATAAAGTCTTTGCGAAGTGGACAATTCAACTTTTTCCCCTAACGAGGATGGAGCCTCCAAATATTGATTAGCGTATTGGATGCAGATATAGGGATTTATGCTTTCATAGTGCTGAGCTAAACGTACTTGTTCTGGTACGTTAGGTAAAGCATTATTTGGATAGGAAGGAAGTAGTATGGCTATCAAAGCTAATGAAAGCATAATAAGTTCTCCTCGTTATTATTGTCTGATAAGTCGGAAGGCAATACGTTCAGGAGTGTGCATAGCTCGAATTGGGTTAATATCGAGACCTCCACGGCGAGTGTAAAAAGCACGGACTTCTAAATCTTCAGGGGAAAAGGTGTTAGCAATATCAGTAAAGATACGTTCTACACAGTGCTCATGAAATTCATTGTGGCCACGCATGGACACGATGTATCTAAGTAAATTTTCATGCTTGATGGCGGGGCCCTTGTATTTGATAACTGCAGTTCCCCAATCTGGCTGCCCGGTTACAAGACAGTTAGATTTTAAAAGATTGGTGTACAAAGCTTCTTCTACTATGGTGGTGCTAAGCGGGTTATCACCAAGCAGGAGTGCAGGGTTGAGGGTATATTCATTTACCTCTATATCAAGGTCATCAAGACAAATAGCATCGCTTATATTATTAGTTAGAGCGAAATGTTTTTGCGCTCCGCAAGAATGCAAAGGCCAAATTTCAGCCTTAATCGGACATTTATAAACGGCAGATAAATCTTTTTCGATGGTAGCTCGTACTTCTTCGAGGCTGGCAAAGTTTGTTTGATTAAAACTATTTAAATAAAGTTTTAAAGATTTAGATTCAACAATAAATGGAGATTCTGCAGGGATGACGAGTTCCCCTACGGCAACCTCAGGTTTACCTTTAGCATTAAGCCATGAAAGTTCATACATATGCCATAAATCGTAACCATAAAATGGGGTTTTGATGGTTAATGTATCGCGATTTAAACTACGAGGAACAGTTTGGAGTAGTTTAGGATTGTATTTGGATTCATAAGCTGATTTATGGCCTAATGACAAGCCTTCAAGAAGTTTTTTATTAAGCTCTGTATTGATAGTACTCATTAAATATTCCTGCTTGTTTATGTTAGTAAATTGGGGTTTGGCACGACTTTGTTAAAAATAGTTTCGGCTTAGGAATCATTAAGGTCAAGAAATGCTTTGTACTTTGTGCTCTCGGGTTTTCCTGCTCCCGTAGTGCGTCTTAAGGATTCAAAATTTTCTGGTAAGGCACCTAGGTTGAGGCTGTTTAAGTCAAAGTTGAATTTATTTAAACAAGTGTCATAACATTTGTCAGCTGGCGTTCTTAAACATAGGTCGTCGTCAGGCGGTAAACGGAAGAAAAAACCATATTTAAGCAGCTTAAACATTTGTTTTTCCGTCCACATCATGTGCCCAAGAAAAATTTTGTAATCACAGGTTGGGAAAACATCATCGGCAATTGCCTGAAATGCATCTGAAGATTTTGAAGCACATAAAGTGTCTGTAATGTGCTCGGTAAAAATAAAGTTAGCATCCGGGGTGTTTTCATGCAAAATAGTTACCGTTTGGCGTCTATGGGTTGGTTCCCCAAAGAACACCGGTTTATCAATTAACTTGGTTTTATCGCTTGGTTCAAGTTGTAGATTATAGAAGAGGGCTAATTCATCCACGTTAGTAGCTTGCTTGTTTAAAGCGAGACCATAGATGAATTCGCGACTGTGATAATTTACCAAAATCACGATTTTTTCATTACAAGTACCATCGAATAGGCGAGACGCTACTAAGATAGAACCGGTTAATGAATCTCCTGCGCGTTCAAGTTCTAATGAATTAACATCCATCTTTATAAATCTCCTAAAGTAGACTGCAGGATGCTGATAGCGACTAAAGCTGCGGTTTCAGTTCTTAATATACGAGGGCCGAGTTGAACATCTAGGTAGTTGTTATCAGCTGCAAGCTTGGTTTCGGCTGCATCAAAACCACCTTCAGGGCCAATTAGAAGCCTAAAATCATGGTGGGTTGCTTTTAGATCGCGGATACGAAGGTTAGCATATGGGTTTAAGGTTAAACCAGTAGCAGTTGTAGATTCGGCCAAAAAGTCTTTGATATCCATGATTGGATTTACTTTTGGTATTACAGCACGTCCACTTTGTTCACAAGCTGAAATAACAATCTTTTGATAGGTTTCTTGTTTTTTGGCTAGTCGGTCCGCTTGTAACCTAACGCCACAGCGAATAGAAATGAGTGGGGTGATTTCTGTAACGCCAAGCTCAATTGCTTTTTGAATCGTAAAATCCATTTTATCTCCACGGCTCATAACCTGACCTAGATGGATTTTAAGTGGTGATTCAGTGTTATTAGGGCGTATAGCGTTAATCATCACCGCAACGTTTTTACGAGAACACTCGGTGATGACGCAATCGTATTCTTGACCGTCGCCATTAAAAAGAACTAATGGGTCGCCAACATTCATGCGGAGTACTCGCTCTACGTGGCCGGCCCCGTCGGCTCCCAAGGTAGTCTGAAGACCAAGGCTCAGCTTCGATGGTTCATAGATTCTAACTGTGCGCATACTTTAGCGGTTCCTTTTGTTTTTAGTTGATTTGGTGGTGGTCTGTTTTTGGCTAGGTTGTTTTTTACAAGCTTGAGTAATAAAACGATTGTCACGGCCAGAAAGCAAAGCAATACGCTCATTACGGTAACATTCCCACGTGGTAGGTGGGTTCTTTTTGTTCCAATCGATCATCATTTTTTTATCTTTGGAACTTAACTCCACGTGATGTGTTTCCGACATGTAGAGGAAAGTTCGAGCAATAAAACCACGGGTATAACGAGCGGGTTCTACAGCTTTGGCTTTGGTATCGACGAGGAAGAAACACTGACCATAAGGCGATTTTTTCTTGTTCTGAAAATCAGTATAGCGAAACTGACCGCGGGTGGCATTAATTTCACCTACAGAAGGCACTAGATTATGCATATCACCTTCAAATTTGACAAATTCAGGGTCGCCTTGGCAATTTTTACGGCCTCCGGTTTGCCAACATCTTAGGTCCCGACCTTTCCAAGCTGCCGGCATGATATGTTCCCATTCAATGCGTTCAGCTCTTTTATGGTACTTACCACTTACATATCCACAAGCGTCAAGATTGGGCACTAATTTAGTTTTAGTTGAATGTTTAACTTTTTCTCTAACAATAGGGCAGTGGCAGTAAAAAGTTTGGCTTGCTTCAGTGAATCCATTTACTGGGTCTCGGTTGGCATTATAAATTTTAGTAAGTTCTCTTTTGGCTTCTGAAAAAGATATGAGGTTAGAATCAACTTTGTTGTTATATGTGTGGCTCTGTTTGGCATAACTATTAGAGGAAAATACTAAAGCGAGAGCAATAAGAGCGGAAAATAAAATTTTTTTATTCATCATATTCTGCTTAATAAGACTTAATAAGATAGTTTGGTATCTAAATTTGCAATTTTAACTCATTAGGACGTAGTCATACTTGTACGTAATTCCTAGTTTTAACAACTTAATTACTTTGATGGTTAGAGGGTTAGATGCCAGTATTTGCAAACAGATAGTATACTCGTTACGGACCTTGATCGTCTACTTTACTAAACCGTCAAAAGTTAAGACCGGGGGCAAATTTATAATTTTTTAGATTCTAAAATACAAAAAAAGAAGCCAAGATTTTAAGAATGATTCTCTTTTGATGGAAAGAGTTTGGCTAGTGGATTCAAAGTAATCTGCTCTTTAATGGAGAGAGCTTGTGTACTCATGGCAGATTCATTGTAAAATACCAAACTGAGCATACAAAGTTAAGGATAAGATTATGCACCATATTGATTTAACAAAAGTAATAGGTTTTGGCGTTGCCGGTAATTTTGCTGGGCATTTGGAACAAGCAGGGGAAGCTTCTGACTTTACTAAGGTTCAAGTGAAGGAAGCTTGTGCGCCTAAAGCTATGTTTCCTTTTTACCTTCCTCAGGCTACCGGCAACACAACTCCTAAATTTCTTGGGGTGTATCCATTAACTTCTGATAAGTTAACCGCTCCTAAGGGGGAAGGGGATAACTTACAGATTGAACCTGAAATTGGTCTCTTGTGTCGTATTTGCTACAACGGCGATGAAGTAGCATCATTAGCTCCTATATATTTTGGGGCCTACAATGATAGTTCTATTAGACGTCAAGGCGCACGTAAGATTAGTGAAAAGAAGAACTGGGGTGCTAATACCAAAGGCTTTAGCCAAAATGTTATTGCGGTTGATAATTTCACTAAAGCAGGGATACTTGAACACTATCATATCGCTTGTTTTTTAAAGCGTGATGGTGAATGTATCGCTTACGGCGTAGATAGTGCAACTGCAGACTACAATTACATGTATGAAAAGCTTATTGCTTGGATGGTTGAAAAATTGAATGGACAAAAAGATGAAGGTCCGGCTGAAGATATTCACTCATACCTCCTAGCTTGTGGTCGCCCAGAATACACTTTAATTAGTATTGGTGCGACTAGATACACGGAATTTGGACAAAGTCATTATCTGAAGAAAGGGGATATTAGTTACGTTGTTGTTTATCCAGATAGCTACAGCCCTGATGAAATTGCTTCTTTGGTTAAAGATGACAATTTTGCTGATTTAAAGATTAGTGTGTTACGTCAAGAAGTGATCTAAGTATTATTAGATAAAGTTTTAAAGCATCAAATAAAGCGAAATTAGCATTAGGGATCAATGAATTTTTATTGGTCCCTAAATTTTGCTGTAGTAGCTTGAGCTTTGAATAATTAAAAAGCCCATTTAGCAGGTTAAATGGGCTTAAAAATTTGAGTTATGAGTTTTGGGGTTTGTTGTTTAAAAAAAACTCCAAGCCTAAATTATTTCCCTACTAATTGGTGTGTTGCCACCAATTAGTAGGGAAGAATTGAATATTTAGTCAAGAGCTAAACGACGAAGCATGTCTGCCTTATCAATTTGTTCCCATGGGAAGTCTTCACGACCGAAATGGCCATAAGCTGCAGTTGGGAAGTAGATTGGGCGCTTGAGGTTGAGCATTTCAATGAGACCATATGGGCGCAAGTCGAATACTTGACGAATGATTTCTTCAAGACGAGCTTCAGAAATCTTACCGGTACCAAAAGTATCAACACTTACAGAAACTGGTTCAGCAATCCCGATAGCGTAAGAGATCTGGATTTCACACTTGCGGGCAAGGCCTGCAGCTACAATGTTTTTAGCTACATAGCGCGCAGCGTAAGCTGCACTACGGTCAACCTTTGAAGGATCCTTACCAGAGAATGCCCCACCACCGTGTCTTGCATAGCCACCGTAGGTGTCAACAATAATCTTACGGCCAGTTAAACCACAGTCCCCCATAGGACCACCAATTACAAAGCGACCAGTTGGGTTGATAAAATACTTGGTTTTATCAGTAAGCCACTTAGCAGGAATTACCTTGTTGATAATTTCTTCTCTAACACCTTCATGGATTTCCTTGTTAGTCACATTTTCATCATGTTGGGTAGAAAGTACGATGGTATCGATGCCGGCAATAGAACCGTCATCATTGTAAACGAAAGTAACCTGGCTCTTAGCATCTGGGCGTAACCAAGGCAAAGTACCGTTTTTACGTACTTCAGCTTGACGACGCATTAAGCGGTGAGCGTAAGTGATAGGAGCAGGCATAAATACATCGGTTTCATCACAAGCAAAACCGAACATCAAACCTTGGTCGCCTGCGCCTTGGTTCATAGGATTTTCACGGGTAACACCTTGATTGATGTCTGGAGATTGTTTGCCGATAGCATTGAGTACGGCGCATGAATTGGCGTCGAAACCAATGTCAGAATGGTTGTACCCGATGTCGCAAACTACTTTACGCACCAATGCTTCGATATCAACCCAAGCGGTAGTGGTGATTTCGCCACCAACTAAAACCATCCCGGTTTTAACAAAGGTTTCACAGGCTACATGAGCTGACACATCCTGCTTAAGGATTTCGTCGAGTACGGCGTCGGATATTTGGTCCGCAATTTTGTCTGGATGTCCTTCAGACACGGATTCAGAGGTGAATAATTTAGACATATTCTGAACAAGCTCCAAAACTAGTTTAACGACAAAAGGGCGGGATGACCGAGCCTTTGGTCTAGAAAGAATAAATGGTGGTGCTTGGTTTTCTTGGTAAAAATGCAAGAAAAGCCTTATTTTAACACGAATTCCCTGACTTGATTTTGCTTAATGGGTAATGAGGATGGGTAAATTTAACCGTTTTTTACCCATAGCGAATCCTAAAACTACGCTAAATTAGACGCACTAGGAGCTAGTGTGACATCCTCCCCCACCTAAAGAGGTGGGAGCTTCGTAATTACTCATTAGAGTAATTCTAAAGAAGTTTGATAGCTAT
>UQCV01000038.1 GCA_900539665.1 uncultured Succinivibrionaceae bacterium
GACATTAGGATGGGGACATGGTATTAAACTCCTATATTTTCGTGCGTAACTGCTACCTCAGGCGGGCTGAGGTATACCGTGGATGAAATATCTGATAGAATAGCTATATGTTAGATAAACATATTGAGGTGGCTAAAAGGTGTTAACACGGTTTATTGTTCACTCTCAAAAAGTACGAAACTAAAAAAATTTCCAAACTATAAAAGCAACATTTATAAACGGTTTAGCGGATTTAATAATTTTTCTATCGCATGATTCGATAGTCTTGAGCCTATCCTAATCATTGGCTTCGACCAAATGGTTGATTTGTAAATTATTAGATCTGCGACCACAAATGTAACGAGTTTAAAATTGTAAACTCCAAATACTACTGAAACTAACCGCACTAATGCTATGCTAATGCTAACGCCCATGAGGATGAACGATATTTACTTCCCCCACAACACCACAATATAACCAAGTTGGGAAAATTATACATTTTCAGTATGGCATTAACCGTACTAGAATTTAATTTTCAGACATTTTAAACATGCATTGACCGTAGAGGTGTTTTTTTTAAAATTTATCTTTCTTTCGATTCATTTTTTGTTCAACCCAATTCTTGGTATAACCTTTTGGTCGCATATATTGTAGGTCCTTTCATGCTAGTCTTTTTTAAACTTTCCTATTGGAAAAAACAAATTATAAAAAAATACTATCCAGAGCATTTGATCTTTATTGATTCTACAAGAGCCTTAAAACGATTAGTCCCCAAAACTCCATTACAACAACTCACCGTGGCACTTTGGGCTTCTACTCCCAATATACTTAACTTTACCCAAGATGAATTTTTCAAAACGCATCCCATTAAAATACTGCGCATTGAAGATGGATTTATCAGATCAAACGGGTTAGGTAGTAAATACTTTTATCCCTATTCTCTCGTATTTGATGATTTGGGTATATATTATAATTGCCAAACACCTTCACGCTTAGAGGTATTATTAAATACCTTTAGTACCAGGACCGACCAGGAAGAACTTAAAGCCCAAAGCCACAAACTCATCAGCAAAATAATTGAACTTAATATCACCAAATATGCGCAAGGCCCTCAAAGAACTTCCAATAGTCCTGCCTCCACAATTATCAACCATTAAACTCCATGGCTCTACTGACCAAGGAGCAAATTCAAGTTTTGAGCTCCGAAATCAAAACACCTCGCCTCTTGACCATTTATCAAACCGTAAAGAGGTACCTAATTTAGCAAATGCAATGCCTAAAGTTATACTAATACCTGGCCAAGTTGAAACAGATGCTTCAGTTATTACTTCGGGATGTGGTTACGATTCATTAAAACTCTTGCAAGAAGTTCGTAGAATGAACCCTCTATCTTTCATTATTTTTAAAATTCATCCTGACGTGTTATTTAGCTCGCGCCAAGGTATTGCCAATCGTAAAGAACTTCTTAAATTCGCCTATTATGTTTGTAGTGACAATACACCCATTACAACTTTAATTGAACTTGCAGATGAGGTACATACAATCTCTTCTCTTTCTGGTTTTGATGCCCTAATTAGAGGAAAAAAAGTATTTACCTATGGCATGCCATTTTACGCTGGTTGGGGGGTAACCACAGATCAAGCTGTTTGCACTCGTCGAACAGCCAAGCTTACACTTGAGGCACTTGTCGCATGTGCTTTAATCTTATACCCTAAATATTACAATTGGCATTTAAAACAACCTACTGATGCCTTCACAGCATGCTCAACCTTAGCCAAGGTTGCTAGTAGCGAACAAAATCGTGTAATGCTACTTGGGGACTTATTTTTAAGAATTTGGCGCAAATTAGGATTACACCGATGAGAAACTTTTTATTCCTCCAGGGGGCCCACGGTACTTTTTTTCGCAATTTTGCCCATATACTTAAAAAGTCAAGCTATGGCGCATGGAACGTCATTTTTAATGGCGGAGATTTTGTGCTTTCAAACCATTTTCGTAGCACCTATTATTTTCATGGATGTATTGAAAATTGGCCTGCCTACTTTACGCAAATTATTTGTGAACGCCAAATTACAGACATTGTGCTTTACGGTGATAAAAGAGCATATCACAGTGTAGCCGTGCACATCGCTCGTAATAAAAACATTAGAATTTGGGTTTATGAAGAAGGTTATATCCGTCCTGGTTTTATTACCATAGAAGAAAACGGCGTTAACTCGCAATCGCTCATCCCAGCCATCTATAATGATGCCTTAAAAAAGTATGAAGCCTCCCAAAAGTTACCTCCGGAATACGACATCTCTAATGAGGCGCAACTTCCGGCAGTTAAACTTTTACCTAACCCAATGGTTAAACGAGTTTACTTAGCAGTTCTGTACTATCTTGGTATTTTTTTCTCATGCCATTGTTTCCATTTTACACATGGCACCGGAGTCAAGGATTTTTAGATGAAATAATTGGTTGGACGCTCAAGAGTCTACACAATTTTAGTTATAAAAAACGCAACCAAGCTATTTTGAATGAACTAAAAGACAACAGCCACAAATACTTTTTGCTCCCACTTCAGCTTGCGTCTGATGCTCAAATAAAATGTTGTTCAACGTTTAGAGACATTGCTGATGTTATTGAAACTGTGTTGTGTTCGTTTGCTCAACATGCGCCAAACAAGATGATGCTCGTTATTAAGCTTCATCCACTCGACAATACGTTTTTTAACTACCAAAAATTCATCAATAGCCTTTCGTTATCTTTAAATATAACCAACAGAGTTAAATTTATTATAAATGGCGAAAATCGGCAGCTTTTTCAAGACGCAGCAGGAGTTGTAGTCGTTAACTCAACCATGGGTATCAGCGCCATATCTAATGGCTTACCTACCATTGCCTTAGGAGATGCAATATATACAGGCCCTGGCCTTGCTACTAATGCTTTTATTGGTGGGCATTTTCATGTTGAGGTATTAAATGAATTTTGGCAAAATCCAATTGCTCCTCAAAAGGAAAATGTACGACTGTTTTTAGCAATTTTAAAGAAGATTTCAATAATACCTGGTAACTTCTATACTAGGAAGGGCAGACACCAAGCTCTTGAATACTCCCTTATTAAATTTAAAATCAATAAACCAACAGGGATTGCAGCCTGCCACATCTTTAGTCGAGGTATCAGACGTATTCCGCACCTTGCAGCCTATCTTGCCGATATTACTAATGAATGCGTCATTGGGTGGGGTTATCGTCCTACTACCATTAAGGCTAGAAGTTATGCAACTAATCACGATATACCATACTATGCTATGGAAGATGGTTTTATAAAAACAGTAGGTTATGACATTGAGCATGCTGACAACCTAAGTCTTATTTTAGACCGACATGGAATTTACTATGACGGTCGTTCTGATTCAGATTTGCGTCGCTACATTGTTGATAGTAGTTGGTTTACGGAAGATCTAAAATTACGTGCCCATAACTTACGTCAAAGCATCGTGCGCCACAAGATCTCCAAATACAACATCATTGCACCAACACAGAATATAAGCACCAATGAACAATCTAGTTGTGTAAATACCCAAGCAATGAAGGAATTGCACCCAAGTCCAAATTCTGTACTTCTTATTGATCAAACTTTTGGGGATTGTTCAATTTCTTGTGGATTGGCCTCCGCGGAAAGTTTTAATGAAATGCTAAAAGATGCACTTTTGCAACACAAGCCACATGAAATTTACGTAAAAATTCACCCAAACGTTTATTCGGGCACTAAAAAAGGATATTTTAACCCTAATAAACTAAGACGTCAGGGGATCAATATTATCGACTGGCAATGCAATACCATTGAATTGGCCCAACTATTCCACAAGGTATACACCGTAACATCAGGCTTTGGTTTTGAAGCACTTCTATGTGGTGCTAAGGTGACTGTTTTTGGCTGTCCATTCTATGCAGGGTGGGGGCTTACACAGGACAAACTTATAGACATTAATCAAGAGCGGTTAAATAAATGCAACGGTATAGTGGATCTTGAACTATTAGTTGCTGCCGTTTTCTATAAGTATAGTATCTTTATCTCCCCAAAAACTGGCAAACGCTGTAGTCCTGAAGATGCTATCAATTATATTTTAAAAAAAACGCAAATGCTAAAAGTATAATGAGTCAGTTTTCAAGACAAAATCTGAGATTTTTGTAATGAACTGATATTCATGATTATGGGAGAATGGATTCCCCGGGTTACTGGTGATCATGCTGCATCTCTAGCTACCTCATAGAGCATTGCCGGATAATATACCGAAGCAGGCGTTACATTAGCTGATAGAACCTACGTATGTCCAAGCTGTGGCTTTACCATAGACAGAGACATCAATGCAGCTATCAACTTAAGAGAAAAGATGAAAAAGACTTTAGTAGGTGGAGTTACCGCCGAATTTATGCGCGTGGATCCCCATCGTTTGCACGAAGATTTAGCAATAAATCAAGTAAAAGCGATGGCTTATGAAGCGCGAATTTAGTAAAAGGGTGAGTAAGCCTACAAAACTGTAGCTTATAAACTTTTTATAGATCTAAAATAACGGATGAAACTTAAGTTTAAGGCTTAGATAGAAAATTTTTTCATGTTGGTTTGATTTTTTCATAATGATATAATTGCGCTTCGTTTTAATTGTTGGTGGTAAAAGTTTTTGCTTTTACTTTTTTTAGCCGACAGGTGAGGAAATGTATACCTATGGCGACAGATCAAAAATTTGATAACTCGTTTAAGCTTCGTTACCTAAAACCAAAATTTTGGGTCAATTGGTTTTTATTAGGTGTACTTGGCGTTTTGAGCTTTATTCCGGCTCGAGTGCGAGATTTTTTTTGTAATTTAGTTGTTGGTTTATTGTCCTCATTTACTATTAAGCATAAAAAATTGTGCCTAATAAATTTAAAAGCCTGTTTCCCTGATTTAACTCTAAAAGAACGCAAATGTATTTACCGCGATAATCTCCGGGTTGGCCTTAAAGTAATATTAGGCTATGGCGAGCTTTTTTTTCGCGGTGACAAGTTTATTGAAAAGTCATTTATGGTTACCGGGCGTGAATATCTTGATGAAGCTTTAGCTACAGGGCGTCCCATTGTATTTATGGCCCCACATGCGTGGGCTATTGATAGATGTGGCATTTATTTATCAATGATTGGTTTACCAATGTGTACCATGATGCATTCATCTGGAAATGAAGTTTATGATTGGTTTATGAATTCCATGCGTCTTCGTTATGGGGGCAAGGTTTATGAACGAAATAGCGGCATTAAGTGCATTATTAGAGCTTTAAAAGATGGCTACCATGCTTACTTTTTGCCGGATCAGGATTTAGGTCCTAAGAGTGCGGTATTTGTGCCGTTCTTTGGTAAAGACAAAGCTTCCTTAGTTGTGCTTCCTAAAATCGCAGCCTTAAGTAACGCTATTATCGTGCCGTTTTTCTCATGCTATAACGAAGAACGTCATTGTTACGAAGTAGTGCTTGAAGAGTATTTTAAAAATTATCCTTCTGCTGATTTAACTGCAGATGTTCGTAAGATGAATGCGGCCACTGAACATCTTATTTTAGGGCGGGAAAAGCAATACATGTGGTTCTTAAAATATTTTAAGACTAATAAGCCTGGTGAAACTCAGATCTATGGATTGCGTAACCCGAAAGTGCAAAAGATGTATTTAGAGGATTAGTCTGAATAAAGGTGAGAGTTGTCTATCTTTGTAAAAAGAAGACAAAGCGTAATCAGAACCTAAGGCGCTTTCTTGCGGTAAATTTAAATGTAATACCTAGGAAAACTAAGTTAGGTTCAGGCGTAAAACTTAAGAAACTTAAGTAAACGCTTCACTTAAAAGTCCAGAAAAATGTAGTTTTTTAGTGGTTTAAAGCCGGTTGTTTTGTTGAGACAATAATTTGATTACTGTATAATGTGTGACGCTTTTCGGCTTTTGACCAAAATTATTTGATTTGGTTAGTCGAAATGGTGAAGGCGTTTCCCCTGGCATACGCCTGTGCGCCAGTAGGGGACGGAACAAGCTTCTTGTAAGTTTGTTTCAGGACGTAAGGCAGGCTTTTAAAGGTATAAACATGTTTTTTGATAAAATTGTTGCAGCTCCAGCAGACCCAATTTTAGGTCTCACCGAAGAATTCAAGAATGACCCCCGTGCCAATAAGATCAATCTTGGCGTAGGTATCTACAAAACCAACGAAGGCGTTACACCAGTTCTCAAGTGTGTAAAGAAAGCTGAAGAAATTATTTTCAAGAACGAAACCACAAAGAGCTATTTACCAATCGTAGGTACTCCTGAATACGGCCGTCTCGTTCGTGAACTCCTTTTCGGTAAAGATAGCGAAGTTATCGCTCATGACCGTGCTCGTACTGTACAGGGTCCAGGCGGTACTGGTTCTCTTCGTATTGGTGCTGACTTCCTCAAGCAGCAAAACGTAACTACCAAGGTTTGGATCTCTGACCCAACTTGGGCTAACCACTTCCAGGTATTTGGCAAGGCTGGTATCGAAACTGCTAAGTATAAGTACTATGATGCTACTACTCACGGTCTCGATTTTGAAGGCATGAAGGCTTCTTTAAAGAGCGCTAACGCTGGTGATGCAGTATTGCTTCACGCTTGCTGCCACAACCCAACTGGTATCGATCCAACTCCAGCTCAGTGGGAAGAACTTGCTAAGCTCGTAGCTGAACTTAAGCTTATCCCGTTCTTTGACTTCGCTTATCAGGGTTTTGGTAACGGTATCGAAGAAGATGCTTTCGGCGTTCGTACTTTCCTTAAGTACAACCAGGAAGTGCTCATCGCTAACTCTTTCTCTAAGAACTTTGGTCTTTACAACGAACGTATCGGTGCTTTAACCATCGTTTCTGCTGATAAAGAAACTGCTGACCGTGTATTCTCTCAGATGAAGATTGCGGTACGTGCTAACTTTTCTAATCCACCTGCACACGGTGCTAACATTGTAACTACTATTCTTTCTAACCCTGAACTCCGTCAGATGTGGGAAGATGAAGTTAAAGAAATGCGTGACCGTATCAAGGAAATGCGTGAACTCTTTGTAGCTAAGCTTTCTGCTCTTGGTGTTCAGGCTGACTTTAGCTTTATTTCTCAGCAGTACGGCATGTTCTCTTTCTCTGGTTTAACCAAGGAACAGGTTGCTCGTCTTAAGGAAGAATTTGGTATCTATATCGTAGGTTCTGGCCGTATCAGCGTAGCTGGTATTACCACCTCTAATATCGATCCACTTTGCCAAGCTATTGCAAAGGTTCTTTAATTAGATATAGCTTTAAAGATATAACTTTAAATAAGTTACTTTAATTTGTTAAGGTGGTAGCTAAGCTTAAATAAACTTAGAACGTAAGTATATTTAGAGCGTTAGAGATTCTATCTACCACCTTAAACTAGAAACGGAATGAAGATTTAGTTCTTGATCCCGTTTTTTTTTGCTTCTCGCTGGGTTATGCGCTTTGAATAGGTCCTAAATTAGGGGCTAGAAAGCCAGATCTGCCAAAAAATAGAATTTAGCCTAAAAAATCAAAGCTCTATAAATTGACTAATTGCGGTTGTGACTTTACAATTAAAGAAGTAGCCCTTAACAAGGGCTCTGTTTATCTATATTTCAAATTGATTACGGAATAATAATCTTTATTCCTTAAGTAAGATTCTTCAAATGACTGCAAAGATTTTTGACACCAGGATCAGCGAAATTACTCCGTTGCTTCCTCCGGTAGCTCTTATTGAAAAATACCCATGTTCCGATAAGGCTGCTCAGACCGTACTGCAGGGCCGTGAGGCTATTCATAACATCATGAATAGCAAAGACGATCGTCTTGTAGTAATTACAGGCCCATGTTCAATTCACGATGTAAAGTCAGCTATGGAATATGCCAACAGGCTGGCGGTGCTTCGCAAGAAGTATAAGGACTCCCTTGAAATTATCATGCGTGTCTACTTCGAAAAGCCTCGTACTACTGTAGGCTGGAAGGGACTCATCAACGATCCTTACATGAATGGTTCCTACGATATCAATGCAGGTCTTAAGATTGGTCGTAAGCTCCTCCTTGACATCAATGAACTCGGCGTGCCAACTGCCACCGAATATCTCGATGTATTAACTCCACAGTACCTCGACGAATTTATCGCTTGGGTTGCTATTGGGGCGCGTACTACAGAATCTCAGGTGCACCGCGAACTTGCTTCTGGTACTTCTGCTCCTGTAGGCTTTAAGAATGGTACTGATGGGACTGTGAAGATTGCAGTAGATGCAATTGTTTCTGCTCATTCACATCATACCTTCCTTTCTGTAACTAAGTTTGGTCATAGCGCTATCGTTAAGACTCTTGGTAACGAAGATTGTCATATTATTCTTCGTGGTGGTAGCAAGGGGACTAACTATGCTGCTCCTCAAGTACACGAAGCTGCAGAAGTGCTTAAGAAGGCTGGTTTACATCCTTCAGTTATGATTGACTTCAGCCATGCTAACAGTAGCAAGCAATTCAAGAAGCAGATGGAAGTTGGTGCTGATGTAGCAGGCCAAATTTCTTCTGGTTCAAATGAAATATTTGGTGTAATGATCGAAAGCCATCTTGTTGAAGGCCGTCAGGACCTCGTAAATGGTAGAGCTTGTGAACTTCTCTATGGTCAGAGTATCACCGATGCTTGTATCGGTTGGGAAGACACTGAAAAGTTACTCGGTCAGCTTTCTGATGCGGTAATCGCTCGTCGTAACAAGTAATTCATGCTGTCATAGCTTGTAAATGGCCGGGCCTTGTTTTTAGGTCCGGCTACTAATAGGGGAAAGAAATGACTCATTATTCTCTCGACAAGGATAAAATTAAGATTTTACTTCTTGAAGGTGTTGATCCTAGCGCGGTAGAGACCCTTAAAAAGGCCGGCTACACCAATGTAGAATATCAGAAGAAGGCTCTTGATCATGACGAATTAATTGAAAAGATCAAAGATGTTCACTTCCTTGGGATTCGTTCTAGAACTTACCTTACTGAAGATGTATTTGAAGCGGCCCACAAGCTTTGTGCTGTAGGCTGCTTTTGTATTGGGACTAACCAGGTAGATCTCGACGCTGCTCGTGCTCGTGGTATTCCTGTATTCAACGCTCCATATTCAAATACCCGTTCTGTAGCAGAACTCGTTACTGGTGAATACCTCCAGTTATTCCGTACCGTTCCAACTAAGAATGCTCTCTTACATAGAGGTGGTTGGGATAAGAATGCTAAGGGCTGTTACGAAGCTCGTGGTAAGACTATCGGGATCATTGGTTACGGTCACATCGGGACTCAGGTAGGTATTATTGCTGAAGCACTCGGTCTTAACGTAATTTTCTACGACGTAGAAAAGAAGTTAGTACTTGGTAACGCTAAGCAGGTTGACACTATCGATGAACTTTTTGCTCGTGCGGATGTTGTTACTATGCACGTACCTGAAAACGATAGTACTAAGCACATGATCAATGCTGATGCTTTCGCTAAGATGAAGGATGGCGTGATCTTCTTAAATGCTAGCCGTGGGACTGTAGTTGACGTTGATGCTTTAGCACAAGCACTTGAAAGTGGTAAGGTTGGTGGGGCTGCTACTGACGTTTATCCAACTGAACCTGCTAAAAATGGCGATCCATTCGTATCTCCATTACAGAAGTTCGACAATGTTATTTTGACTCCTCACATCGGTGCCTCTACCGTTGAAGCACAGCGTAACATTGGGATTGAAGTTGCTGATAAACTTGCTACCTATTCTGACAACGGTTCTACTTTAACTGCTGTAAACTTCCCAGAAGTTTCACTTCCAGTTCAAGGCAACGTTAGTCGTTTGTTACACGTACACAAGAATGTTCCTGGCATCATCAACCAGATTAACAAGATTTTTGCGGATAAGAATGTAAACATTGCAGCGCAGTACTTACAGACTTCTCCAACTATCGGTTACGTGGTTATGGATGTTCATACTGATAATCCAGAAGAATTATTGCATGAACTTAAGGCCATTGACGGTACATTAAAGGCTAGAATTTTACTTTAAGCTTTTGGCTGGCTTGGGGCTGAACTTAAAAGTTGTTTGGCTGAGCTACGCTACGCTTAAATTTAAATTGCTACTAAAACTCCATTTATAGATTGCTATAAGTGGAGTTTTTTTTGTTGGGGCTGAAGGGATTGAACTGAGGAGGTTGAATTTAAATGGGGGGATATTTGTGTTTACACGTATGCTTCTAAGGTTGATATTTGACCTCATATGGTGATATTCGGTTCTACGTTTTTGCATATATTTGGGGGATAAAAAGTTGGGTATGAAGCTTGATTATTATCACGTTTTGTGAATAGGTTAAAACTAATACAATTATTTTCCCTAGTTTTTTTGATAGCTATAGTTAATTCCTATATAAATGTAGAATGTAGGATTCTATAACTTTTTTAAAATTCAATATTTGGCAGAATATGCTTACGCGGGGAAAACATGTTAAGAATTAAAAAAATAGCATGGCATATATATTTAGCTATGGGAATTGTAGCAGGGTTGGCAAGTTATGGCATAACCCAGGCGGCAGAAGGTGATGGTGCTGGTGACGCGGAATCTAGTGCACAAAATCCGATTACTAAACCTCTAGGGGTGTCAAACGAGGAAGTTCCGCCTAATGTTATGTTTGTTATGGGGCGTGACCATAATCTATTTACGGCTGCTTACTCTGATTATACGCCACTTACAGAAAATAACTCAGCCGATTATTTCTATACAATTTACCACCCTGAATTCATTTATGAAGGCATGTTCGCAAGTGATATGTGTTATAAATACGATAAATTGCCAAATCCTGTAGATGAAGACCACAATAAAGCGTGGGTCCCAACCAGCATGGCTATGTCAAAGAAAGCATCTTCACATGATGGAACAGTTTCGGCCGATGTTTACTATTGTGGTGATGAAAAATGGTTAGGTAACTTCATGAACTACGTTACCGCATCGCGCCTTGATGTCATCAAAACAGCACTTTATGGTGGCACTAGATTATTAAAATCAGATAATACACAGTATGACTATACATGGAAAGATAAGAGCATTTCACCTGTTCTTACACATACAGATGTTTTGATTGATGCTCATGCTTGGGCCAAAGTGTTTTCACCAAAGATGTATGAAAACTACCCTAAAGTCCCTCAAATTGCTATTGATGAAATTTCGGGATTAACAGCTTTGTCATCGTCTGATGGTACTAGCCCTGCTTATTTCTTAGGGGTATACCCAAAAGATTTTCACCAATCTGGCTCTCCTCGTTTTCGGGTGGTTAAAGTAGGAGGAGCTAATATCCCAGGTGAAAAAGGTAGTAAATACGCTGTGGCCAAAGAGTGTGACAAAATTGGCAATTGTGCTGTTTGGACGTGGATAAGCCAAGAAAGTACAGACTATAAAAACTTTAAAGCAAAAGGTGAAGATAAAGGAAACACTTGGGCAACAAAAGTAGGCGAAGATTATTTGTTAAATGTGGTGGCGTGTAATCCAGATCTAACCTCAAAAATCAATAATAACTGTAAAGAGTATGTGTCTAAGGAAAACAAAACTTACCACCAACCAGAAGGTATTGTGCAGGTATATGGCGTTGGAGCGCAAGCCCGCTTACATTTTGGTTTGTTAACCGGTGGTTGGGATTCAAATAGAACAGGGGCAATGTTACGAGACAACATTAGTAACAAAGAGAATGAATACGATATAGATAAAAATACTGGTAAAATTAGGTACAAAACTTGTGGCAATAACCGTTGTGGTTTAGCAGGGTCTCTTGATCAATTCAAAATTATTAAACCTGATCGAGGCGGTAACGTCTATGGGGATTGTGGTCGAAATACTGACGTTCTTAAAGCTATGAATGGCGATATAAATAAAAAACAGTGTGGTGATTGGGGAAACCCTATTGCCGAACTTTTGTATGAAAGCGTAGATTACTTTAAAAATCAAAATGTTGACCGAGATGGTAACAATTGGGATCGTGAAAATGAGAAGAAGCTTGGTTGTGTAGCTAATACAACAGATCCTACAGACCTTATTGGTACGCGCCAAAATCCATATAGCGAATCTAATTATTGCGCCAAGGCTGTTAGTTTCATAATTTCTGACGAAGCGCCTTCTTTTGATGCCTTTGGTCAAGGTCCAGAAAGTTCCATTGAAGCTACTGCCCAACAGAAGATCACAGCTGAGCTTCAAAAAAGATTTAAAGTTTCTGGTAAGTATCTAGTTGGTTTAAGCAAGACTACCGATTCTAATGAGGAGCAACACTATAGAGGTATGCCGACAATTAAAACTATCAAAGATTTATCTGATGTAGTTGGGATTGCGCCTACCCAAGCTTTTAGTTACGGTAGCTACAATGTAGTAGGGGTGGCATCCCTTGCTTTAGGTGAAGATGCTGATCATCTCCCGTTATCAAATCCGGCGCGTGGAGATCAAGAGAATTTTAATATGCAAACTTTTGTGCTGGCGATGAAGCCAAATATGCCAGAAGTTAAAATTCCCGTTAAAAATGGGGTTGTGCGTTTAGTGCCTTTAGCTAAGACGCCAGCTGAAGCAGGTATTGGTAATAACGGTCCGAGCGATGATGACGCCTCAAAAACTAAAGTATATCAATTACAGTCTACTAACCAAGTTGCAGGTTTTTACATTCAATACTCAACTGACACAGAAGGTCTTTTTCATGTAAGTTTTGAAGATTTTCAGTATGGGTCTGACTTTGATATGGACTGGGTTGTTGGTTATAAATATAAAGTAATTGATGGAACAGACGGTAACCAATATGTTCAAATAACAATGCTCCATGAAGATGGGGATAAGTATGCTCCTCAACACGGTGGTTACGTGATAAGTGGGGTTGATTATAGTGGGACTTATTTAGATTTAGCTAAATCATCATCTAAAGACCTATCTGGTGAACAGGGTAATTTCTATTCTCTTGATAACTATATAAGTGATGCTGGTTTTGATGTATGTAAGTCTGAATCTTCGGAAAAAAATTTCTTAAATTGTTTGGTTAATAAAGACAAAAAATTACCAGAACTTGAAAGTATGGAATTTGATGGCGGACGCATTGTTTCACAGTATGAAGCTATCATGAACAAAAAAGCTAATGTAGATACAGGAGAAACTTGTTCCGACGCTTCCGATAATTGTCGCCCAATTTACTATATGCCACGTTACATGTTTAGTCGTTTTGCCGATAAATACCTTAATGGTGAAAATAATTTCTTTAAGTTTGATAGTAGCGCTATTGACAAGAGATTAGTGGGGGACTACTGGCGCGCTGAAGGCAATGGCAATGCTAAGGATATAAAATACTCAAGTCGTATTTTTAAAGTAAGTAAGAATGATAGTGGTGACGTTTGGTTAAAGAGCCCTTTATGGTATGCCGCAAAAGCTGGCTATACCTTTGACCAACGTGATAGTAACGACAATGCTGACCCGGTTAACTTTTCATATGTAACTAACCCGGCAGAATTCCGTAAAAACATCAGAAAGCTCATCAATCTCTTGTTATCTAGTTATCATTCGGCTTCTTCGTTTGCAGTTCAAACTACATACACCACTAGTGGAACTGCAGTTTATGCTACATCTTATAACCCAATGAATTGGTTTGGTACGATTTATAAGTCACCAGTTGATGGGGCTACAGGAAGTTATAACTTAGAAACATTAAACGAACTTAAAGGTTGTTGGGAAAGCGGGTGCGAAGCCTATGCAAATATAGGGTGGAATGCAGCGTATGAATTTTCTAAGATAAAGCCGGAAGATCGTTTAATTGTAACTTATGACAAAGAGCTTAAACGAGTTTATGTGAGCTCAGCAGATGCTGACAATGAATCTAAAACTTTGGCAGATTTGGGGCTTGATATTTTTGGCAAGGATGGAATTGAGCATCCTACAGAAACTCGTTTAAAATACATTATACGCTGGTTAGGAGGTGAAGCAGAACATGAAGGCTCACTTGAAGAATACGAAGAAGCTTTAGCTGCAGACAACTATAATGTTTTACGTGAACGCAAAGAAGGTGAAAGACACTTTGTATTAGGTGATATCGTTAATTCTGACGTGGCGGTGGTTCAAGCTGGTACCAAATTCTTACTTGCAGTAGGAGCAAATGATGGGATGCTACATATTTTAGATGAAGCTACTGGTAAACCACTAGTATCATTCATTCCAACTGAAGTGCGAACTGAAATCTTGCGCACAGCTGAACTTTTGTATGAATCTAACCATAAGTTCTTTGTTGATGCTACCCCAAAAACCTTTAGTAAAACTATTGATGGTATAGTACACACTTATCTTTATGGCACTTTAGGCCTTAATTTTAAGGGTGGTTATTTACTTGATTTAACTACAATTTGGGGTACTCAAAACTCTAGTGCTAAAGATAGATTTGAGGCTATCAAATCTGATTTTTATGGATGGGAATTAAAATCTTCGGATTCTAATTTGGTAGGCCAATCTCGTGAAGCTCCAATTTATTATTCAGTTAATAATAAAGACTACTTCATTTACTCAAGTGGGTATAATGCTGTTACCCCAGGGGTGTTTGTAGTTCAAGGGTTTGACGATGTAGGCAATGTACCAAAACTTGATGTAAAAGCACAAATTCCTTTAGGTACTGAGGTTAATCGCGCGATTTCACCGATTGAAATCTATGCTCGCCAATCCTCTAAGGGCTTGGAACCAATCTCTATGTTTGTGGGAGATACCTTAGGTAGACTCTATCAAATCAAGCTTAATGGGGCTGTTAGTGGTAGACCTGATTGTTGGGGTTTTACTAACGAATGTTCGGGAGTTAAAATTTCCGGTGATTCGGGAGTTAAAATTTCCGGTGAACAGGCTACAGATTATAAACCTCAAGTTGCTTTTGAAGCCAAAGATAAAAATGGTAATCCACAAAAGATCACTGCTCGTCCGGCTGTGGCTTCGTTAACATCAGGTGGTTATGCAGTGCTCTTTGGGACTGGTTCTTATTGGACTCCGTTTGATGATACGCCAGATTCGCTTAAGCAAGTACAGACTATGTATTGTTTAAATCGCGACAATGGTTCTTCAACTGGAACTGATACCATGAAGAGAGACTATTTGATGCCAATTGTGCGCGTGGATGGTAATGACTGCGTACGAAGCGATAATGGCTATGCTGAAGGGAAATGTACGGGTAATTGGGTGGCATCAACCACTCCTGCTGATAATCAAAGCCTTAAAAACGGTTGGTACATGGATCTTAGTGCGTTCTCTGGCGACAAGGCTAACGTTAATACTGGCGAACGTATCTACCGTAGTCCATTAGTTATCAATAAAAATGTTTATGTTGTCAGTGCTATACCAAATGTTTCTGATTCTTGTGAAACTGGGGGGAGATCTTACCTATATACCATGAATGTGGATAATGGTACTACCGTCCTACAACAAGAAATTAAAGGTTTGGCTAACGAAATGGTGGCTACTGTGCATGATGGACAGTTAATTGTACAAGTGCCTTACGATGGGAGTGGTGACAAAAACACTGGCTCAGGGGTCGCTGCAATTGCAATTCCTGATAAGAGAACTCCAAATATGCGTAGGGCAAGTTGGATTCGCTTGTACTAGGAACTTAAAAGTTAGATCGGGTTTATCCCCGTTGTATTTCTAACCACAAAACTAAAAATCAAAGCCTTAGGAAATAGGTTTTTCTAAGGCTTTTTTTGATTATTTGGGGGAACATTGCTTAGTAGTTGCTGGAGTCGGCCTAAATGTTTTTCACATACGCTTTACTTTGAATTTTTTGTGTGGGGGTTTCCTAATTTTTTTCATTTTTACTTTTTTTTGTTCCTATCTTTTTCCATTTCTATTTTTTTCTTATTTCCTTAAAATTGCTGATTATTACTATCACATTGTTTATGTGGTGTGGCTTTTGTATAATTAAAAATACGTTTCGTTTGAACATTTTTGCTTGAACATCAACGTTTGGCTTGGCCGTGGTGAAATCAATGGTAGAACGATTTTTAATCATGGTTAAGTTTAATCGTTTGCCAAGCTTGCCTGCTGTAAAATGGTTTATTTATGGTTCTAGTTCTAGTTCTTTTGGCTAGTGAGATTTAATTAGAGCTAACAAATTGAATTATTTAAACGTTGGATTTTAGTTCGTATTTTGGGGTTTTTATTAGTTTTACGCGTTAGCGATGGAGTTTTACATGAAAAAATCTAACCTATGCTGTGTTTTTGTTCGTCAAGCAGCCACCTTGGGGCTTGGGTTGGGATTACTTATGGGATGTGCTACTCACAGCGAGAAGCAACCTGAAAACTATGTAGCTGTAAACTATGATTCTATTGCTCCGGTAACTTGTAAAGATACAGCTTTAGATGATTGCGTGTGGGCAGAAGATTATGTAAACGCCTTAGGGGAAAAGTGTGCGGTAGTGTTAACGGCTGGCGAAAAAGAAACTTTTTGTCGTAGCCTAGATGGTAACGTTCGTAAACTTAAGCAAATTTCTAAGTAATTTGGGATTAAATTTTTAGGAAGATATTAGGATTTTAGGTAGTTCATAAGTTTATGTAAGTTTATGCGTAAACGAGATCTTATTAGGTCATTGACTGTTTTATATTTGCGCTAATTGGAGCCGGCTATTTCGATGCAAGGTTGTAAGCGATTAAAAACAATTCTTGAGAAGAATTTACAAGCTTTAAATTTGATAGCTTTAAAGAGGCTTTCTTATAGTGTTAGAGCTAAAGCCACTAAAACTACTAAAATTACCAAAGCCACAAAGGTAACAAAAGTAACTAAAGTAACCAACGCTCCAAAGCTTAAAAGCTGTTTAGCTCATTTCAAACTAGTTCTTTTGGGGATGGTTTTAGTTGGAAGCTTTGGGGGCAGCATAGGAATTGCCCACTCTGAGGTTATTGAGGGCTGGACTTTAGAAGCAGCCTCGTCTCAAGTTAGCGAAAAAGGTACGCTAATCTCAGAACTTGTATGGCGTCAAAAAGGCTTAGTTAGATCCTTTGAAATGCGTATAGGTTGTCGTCATTCTGTTCCTGTGCCGGGGATAGTTCTAAGAATGCCTGCGTTATCTACTGATATTATGGAACCTGAAAACAAGGCTGTAGTCTTTTTTACGGATGAACCTGATGATCCCCGTAAGTACGTGTCGGGGATCGTGTTGTCGGTTAGAGTTGAAACCGGAGATATCGTCATGGTTCCGACAGGTAATGCCGAACAAAGCGCCAAACTTGAAGAAGCTTACCGTTTAATGTTGAGTAGATCCAAAGCGGGAACGGACAATGTATCTTTGTTCTTTGTCCAAAACCGTCACCGGGAACGCATTAACCTAAGTTTAAAAAACTTTGCGCAAAACTACGAGGTTATGCGCTCAAGCTGCAATGAGCTAAAGTAAAGTTTTTGCTGATGGTGTGGCTTTGATTTGTTGATTGCGTAGCCTAGTTTTTGGTTATTGAAAGTTTTCGTGCTTTCTAGCGTTTGCTTTGATCTTATCCTTTTCTTTTCTTTTCTTTGGACCTCGCTTTACCTTGTAGCTTATCTTTAGCGTAATATCCTGTAGCTTGGTCTTTAGCGTAATACCTTGTAAGTTAACTTCTTTAGGAATTAATTGTTTAAGTTTTAAAAAAGTAGCTTTAAAACAAGTGCCACTAAAACAATTACCATTTCCTAAAGGAATCCTTCCCATATACCAATATCGACCATTGGCCTCAACTCATCAGTAAACGTTACTAGTGAAACGCTTGGGCTTAATCGGCCCCAAAATTGACTAACAGCCTTTATGACACGTTGTCGAAAATTTGCCGACTTCGGCTAAATCTTGCCGGTAATTTGGTGGAACTAAATTTTTTTGACGAAATTATAGCGTCGTTATTTGGAAGATTAGGGCGAATTTTTGGGGTCGATTAAATGATGTTTAAATAAAAATATGTGTTAAAACCGTTGTAAAATAAGGGTTTTAAAAATGCATAACAAAATTTATTAAATTTTGGCACGCTTCTTTCTTATATCAAGTTGTACTGCTGAGGCAGAAAAGGTTGTTGACGGAAGGTGGATTAACTTTTTTAGTCTGAGGGGCATAAACGCCTCCTCCGTCAAACCTCCTTAAAGTACTGGTGCCTGCACACCTAAATTCAATAAAAATAATAAAAAAATAAGTGCAGTGCAAAAGGAACGAACCGAGCTTTGGAGATTTTGTTATGGCTTTATACGTAAATACTAATGTTTCGTCACTTAATGCGAAACGTAATCTTTCTAATTCAACTTCTTCTCTTGACACTACTTATAAGCGTTTAGCTTCCGGCTTGCGTATCAATAGCGCAAAGGATGATGCTGCCGGTCTTCAGATTTCAAACCGTTTGACTTCTCAGATCAACGGCCTTGAACAGGGTAACCGTAATGCTCAAGATGGGATTTCATTTTCTCAGACTGCTGAAGGCGCCATGGATGAAATTACTAACATGTTACAGCGTGTGCGTACTTTGGCTTTGCAGTCTGCTAACGGCACCAACTCTGACAAAGACCGTGTGGCAATTCAGCAGGAAGTAAGTCAACTTTGTTCTGAAATTGACCGTATTTCTAAAGATACTACCTTCGGTGGGCAAAATATTTTAGATGGTGAAGCAAAATTAACTGTAACTGCTGGTACGATTAAAGCAGTTTCAACTTACACCACCTCAAAGAAGGACATTGTGTTCCAGGTCGGGGCTGACGCTAATCAGACTATTGGCATTTCCTTATCCTCTGGTAAAGCAAATTTAGTCGATGATAAAGGGGCAAACGTGACTGGGGCTAAACTTGGCTTTGATATGGCAAGTATGTTTATGTCTCTTTCTGGGAGTTTAGACATTAAACAGGCTAATGGTACGGCCTATAAAAATCCTACTGATGCCATTTTAGCTGATACCACAGCACAAGATGCGAAGGTATCTGGTTTTGTGGTGAACGATGGCGGCTTAAGTTTTGACGTATCAACTGCCGGGGCGGCACAGAATGTGTTAGCTAACGTGGATAAGTTTGTGGCTACAATCGACTCAAAACGCGCCGAACTTGGGGCCGTACAGAATCGTTTGGAATCTACTATTCGTAACCAATCAAACATTAGTGAAAATGTAAGCGACGCTCGTAGCCGTATTCGTGATACTGACTTTGCTGTAGAAACTGCTAATATGTCTCAACAGAACATAATTCAGCAGGCTTCACAAAGCATTTTGAGTCAGGCTAATCAGCGTCCTCAAATGGCACTTTCATTACTTCAACAATAAGATAATTACAAATTTTTACAGTTTTCTCTCTTGAGCGTTTCGCTCGATCCTTTTCCGGAGCCTAGCTCCGGTTTTTTTATTGGCAGAATTTAAATATAGATACAATTAAGCTTTAAGATGAAAATGCTTTGTAACGCCATTTATTATGGTAAAAAATTTGTCACCAAATTGGCAAATTCAGGAATAACCCTACGGTTTTTAAGGGGGAAAAATAATTGCTATGTTATGATTAATGCGTGTAAAGGTTTGTTTTTTAGCGACATTAGGTACTCGTATTATTTAAAAGAATCATAGCTTTTAACCTTTATAAAAGGCAACGGTATTTGGCTGCCGACACAACTCTAAGATTGTGTGCCTAAGTAATAATAAGAATATAAGTCAAGGTGATATACATGCGTAGATTGCTAGGGATGCTATGTGCTTTCGTGGTGGTGTTAATGCTTGGTTTTTCTAACCAAGCTTTGGCCGAAGATGAAGTAAAGAACCAAGAAGCCACAAACACTAAGATGACTTCTACTAACAATGCAGTTTCCCAAACTGTAGAAGCAAATGCTTTATCTTGTAACCATGATCCTCTTGCCCCCGAAGTTAAAGATTGCCCATATCACAAGCAGCAACAAGACCCTAATGGTCAGGCAAAAACTTTAGATCACCGCGTAGTTAGAGTAGGTGTTTATGATTTACCTGGTTACCACTCCTGTGATGTTTCCGGCGCATGTACGGGCTATGAAATCGACTACTTAAACCGCATTTCAAACGTGACCGGTTGGGAATATGATTATGTGCCGGCTCCAAGTTGGTCAGACCTTTTGGTGATGCTTAAAGAAAAGAAGGTTGACCTTATATCTCCGGCTCAAATGACCGCGAAAAGAATGGAAGAATTTAACTTTAGTATTTTTCCTATTGGGAAAGTCTATTGCGTGGTTATGACTTTAAAAGACAGTTCATTTGTGTTTGAGGATTTTGCGGTCTTTAATAAAATGACCTTTGGGGTGGAAGAAGGGAACACATATTATAAAATGTTCCTAGAATACGCTCAGAAAAAACATTTTACCCCTAAAAACATAAAAACTTACCCTAATCACCAAGCATTAGTGACCGCCTTAAATCAAGGTGAAGTTGACGCTATTATCTGTAATGTGATGCGCGCCGAGCCTGATATGCGTCAAATCGGACGAGTAGGAACGGCAATTTACTATTTCATGCATCGCAAAGAAGATACCTACTTAAAAGAAGGTCTAACTGAGGCTTTAGATTTAATTTCTTCCAATGAACCAAATCTTGGTAATGAACTTAACCGCATCAATTTTCCATTTTTTGAAAGTGTCCCTTTAAGCCGGGCGGAATTGGACTATATCAAAGAACTACCTGAAATTAGAATTGCCATGCCTAAGGATGAAAGACCTGTTGCATACTTAGATCCGGAAACTGGGGAAGTAACTGGGATTCTTGTCGATTATTTGAATTTAGCTGGCGATGCAGTCGGACTTAAGTTTCGCTTTATTCCATCTACTAGGCATGAAATTACTAGCGAAGCTTCCTTACATTTATTGGTTGAAAGTGGGCTTTCACCGTTACCAAAAATTAGAGATGGTAATATCTTTACTAACAATATTATCGAGAGCCAAATGGTGTTAGTGGGCAGGTCTGATTTGTTTTTTGTACACGGCCAACATTTAACCTTAGGCCGGGCTTCATTTAATAAGTTTAGACCTGGGATCGTGCGCAAGCTAATACCTAATATCAGCTGGAAAGTTTACGATAAAACTGTGCAGTGTTTAGAAGCTGTAAGAACAAGTCAAATAGATGGTTGTTTAATTAATCAATTTGCCATTAGCTGGTATTTGGCAATGCCTAAATATGAAAATTTAACCATTTTGTCAAAAGCCACGTTCCCATACTCAATTTGTTTAAAGACAGCTAATTCTAGGAATAACCCATTAGTTGAAGACCAGACTTTTGTAAGTATTTTGAATAAAAGCTTTAATCATATTTCTCCAGAAGAATTCCAAGAAATTGTTATCCGCTACACCACAGGGATGCCATATAAGATGACCCATCTGCAAATTTTGGCTCGCTATTGGTATGTTATAGCTTTGGTAATTATAATGTTAGGGGCGCTTGGTTTATATGCGCGCAGTAAGAATTACCGTGCTCAACGTGACGGTTTAACCGGCTTGTTTAATCGAAGCTATACGAAGGGCTTCATTGAAAATGACATTAAACGAAACGCCCCTGGTCGTGGGGTCATGTTACTGCTTGATTTGGACCATTTTAAAAAGGTTAATGATACCTTTGGTCATCAAGAAGGCGACCGGATCTTAATTGAAACAGCTACTATCTTGCAGCAAAATTGCCGTGCTAGCGATATGGCATGCCGTTTAGGTGGGGATGAATTTATTATCTATCTCTTAAATACAGAACGCAATGCTCGTATTGAACAGTTGTTACAAAACTTGAAACGACGCTTAGAACGAGTAGTTGAAGTTAACGGACAAAGTGTAAAAATTTCAAGCTGTATCGGGGTAGTGGAAGTGCCTCGCGACGGTAGTACGTTTGAAGAACTATATAAGCATGCTGATGAAGCCTTGTACGCTTGTAAATCATCTGGGCGTAATTGTTTTAGATTCTTCTCCGATAATTATGACTACATGACGTAATGGTTAATAGACAAAATTATAATTACGAAAATGCCACCTTTCATAGTGAGCTTTAATTAACTTTAACTTAGAAAACCTTCATTTTTAAAGCTAAGCAAGGCCTAAAAAATGGGTCAATCCAAAAAAAATGAAGGTTTTGTTTTGGGTTTTATGGGGGATCTAGCATTAATGCTAGTAGGTTTACGCCCTCCTTTATTTCTTTTTCCACTTATACCTCCATCCTTACATTCATCTTTTTTTTCTCGCTTAGTTCTTTCTTTATTTATTTCGGTCTTGTGTCTATTCTTCCTTGGGGGGAGGGATAGTGTCAAGATTTTGCCGTTTTAGGGGCTTAATGTTGCCGCCCCAAGAAAAACAGCTTTTATAGGTGTCATAAATTTAGCTTTAAAAGTGTTTTTTAGGGGTAAATGATGATAAAAGTCACAATAATGAGCGGTTTAAAACAAAAATCTTAAAATTCTTGGAATTGGCACGGTTCTTTCATAAGTAATTATGTATGAAAAAAAGTCGACGTTTTTACTTGCTAACTAAGCTTAGCGCATAAACGAAAGACTAAAGAGTATCAATGCCCATGGAACTAAAACGCAATGAAAGGTCGTATAACTATTACTAAAAACACTTCGGGCATGATGGAACGAACAGAGCTTAGGAGAATTTTGTTATGGCTTTATACGTAAATACCAACGTTTCTTCACTTAATGCGAAACGTAACCTTTCGAACTCAACTTCTTCTCTTGATACTACCT
>UQCV01000039.1 GCA_900539665.1 uncultured Succinivibrionaceae bacterium
GAGCCGTGCCGATGGTAGTGTAGCATTCGCTATGTGAGAGTAGGTCATTACCGGGTATACTGACAGTGCAAGGAGCGGTAGTTCAGTTGGTTAGAATACCTGCCTGTCACGCAGGGGGTCGCGGGTTCGAGTCCCGTCCGTTCCGCCACTTATTAGAGAAAGATTAGCATCCGGTTGGATGCTTTTTTTTGCCCTGAATTTACCATTTATCCTTCATTATCCTTCCTTAATTTTTTATTTCCCCCTTTACAGTTAAACTTCTTCTTTGCGATTTTACGCTAGTGTTTTCTCTAGCTACTGCTCTGACTTGCATAAAGAGTGTAAAAATAGTATAAACAACGATATTGTTTTTTATTTTGGTGCGTTATGAAAGATTTAACTATTCAAGTGCATGGCGGTTACGAAACTGAAAAAACTACCCATGCCGTATTCCCCCCAATTTACCAGACTGTAGCCTATGAATTTGATAGTGCTCAGCACGCTGCAGATTTGTTTAACCTTGAAGTTCCAGGTAACATCTATACTCGTTTAATGAACCCTACCTGTGATGTGCTTGAAAAGCGTATTGCTATGCTAGAAAAAGGGGTGGCTGCTATTTGTTTAGCTTCAGGTCAAGCTGCGATTTCTTATGCCTTAATCAATTTGGTACGCGCTGGTGATAACGTTGTAACTGTACCACAGCTTTATGGTGGGACTTTTACCCTTATTAACTCTATGCTTCCTGATATGGGCGTTGAAGGCCGTTTTGCCAAAGATGATTCTCCAGAAGCAATTGAAGCGTTAATTGATGAAAAGACCCGTTGTGTATATTGTGAAACTATTGGTAACCCAGCTGGCAATATTGTTGATATTGAAGCTTTAGCTGAAGTAGCTCATCGTCATGGGGTTCCTTTAATTGTGGATAACACCGTAGCATCTCCTGCTTTATGTAAGCCAATCGAATTTGGAGCTGATATTGTGGTTCACTCAATGACTAAGTTTATCGCAGGTCACGGTAACACCATGGGCGGGGTAATTGTTGATAGTGGTAATTTTGATTGGGATAAATATGGCGATAAGTTCAGTCAATTTACCCGTCCAGAAAAAGCATACCACGGTGTTGTTTATACTAAACAGTTTGGTCGTGCGGCCTTTGTTGCGCGTGTAAGAACTGTAGCTCTACGTAACACCGGGGCTATTTTACCAGCTAATTGTGCCTTCAATATTTTAATGGGCGTAGAAACATTGTCTTTACGCATGAAGCAACACGTATCAAATACTTTAGCTATTGCGGCTTACTTAAGAAAGCATCCAAAAGTTGCATGGGTAAATTGCGCTGATGATCCAAACAGCAAGTACTACAAGTTAGCTCAAAAGTATACCAAGGGCTGTCAAAGTGGCATGTTAACCTTTGGTTTGAAGGGTGGTATCGATGAAGGGATTGTATTCTTTGATGCGTTAAAGCTCTTTAAGCGTGTAGTAAACATTGGTGATACCAGATCTTGCGCTTGTCACCCAGCTTCAACTACCCATAGACAGTTGACAGAAGATCAGCTTCGCGCTGCTGGTATCGGACCTGAGCTTATTCGTTTAACTATTGGTATTGAAGATCCAGAAGATTTAATTGCTGATTTGGAACAGGCTTTGGCTGCCATCTAAGCTCAAATTAAAACAAGATTTAAAAAGGTCGCTCATAGGGAATAAATTCCATAAATTGAGCGACCTTTTTTATTTTATTGAGTGGTTTGAGATTAGTTGAGCTTTTGTTGGTTCTTTCTTTATAAAGCTGATAAGTTGAGGCTACGGCCTTTTATCAACTAGTAAATTTTTATAATCTCGCAATTGGCAATGGTGCGTCCACGGTCTGCATCTTTAAAGAGTTGCATGAGTTCATTGACGGATGCGTTCGGATTTTGTAGGTAAATTTTTAACATAGCCATGAATTGACCGTGTGAAAAAATCAAAATCGTTTTATCTGTAAAGCTGTTTATATGTTCTATAGTTTGTTTGATACGGTTGATTAAATCATTAAAAGACTCAGCATTGCCCCCATCACTATAATTTGGATCCATGTCCTGCCAATATTTTTCCACAAAAGGGCGACGTTCTGCTTGGGTGGTATTAGCACACCTAGTGCTATTAAGATAATTGAATTCATGGATTTCTGGCCATGTTTCAATTTGGCATTGTGGATATAGTTTCATGGTAGGGGTGGCAGTCATCTTTGTCCGGAGATATGGGGAGATGACAATTAAGTCAGGGGTAATATTGGTGTTCCTAATTTTTTGCGCCAATTCTTGAGCTTGAGCTTGGCCTTTTTCTGTAATGGGGTTGTCTGCAGGTGATGAGGTGCGGTGACCAGCATTACTTCTACTTTCGGCATGTCTAATGATGTAAATATGGCATTTTTCAGGGGCTAAAGTGGCGTTCATAAAGCGACATTTCCTTTAAATACGGGAGCTGCCCGTATAATATAAAACATAATATTTTATATTATACGCCTATGTATGTATTTTTCGGTATAATCTGAACCATTGCTAATGAGGTGTTATAAATGTTAATAATGTCACCAGAACGGCAAATGGAACATTTGCAGAAGGTGTCTAGAACTTTTGCTCTGACTATACCATTATTGCCCCCACAGCTGACCGATTGGGTGGGAAATGCTTATCTTCTATGTCGTATTGCAGATACGATAGAAGATGATGCAGTTATGAATAACGAAGATAAGGCCCGTGAACTAGAAGCCTTTGTGAGTTACTTATCGGCTCCGTTAAAGATTGAGGAATGGGCTAATTCTATTTATGAAAAATTAAAAGACACAGCCAAGCCTACCGAGGCTGATCTCATTGCCGAAATTCCTCAAGTATTGGGGCGCTATTACAGCTATACTCCGGAGGTTCGAAAAATTTTACGCCACGGTGTTGTTATTATGTGTAAAGGTATGAGCCAGTTCGATCGTTGGTTACATATAGATAGCCTAGATGAAGTTGATCATTACTGCTATAGCGTAGCAGGTGTGGTTGGTGAAATTTTAGCGGCTCTTTTTGCGGAATATTCGGCTACTATAAAACCATCATTACCTCAAATGATGCCACTTGCAGTATCATTTGGTGAAGGGTTGCAGCTAACTAATATCCTTAAAGATGTGTGGGATGATAGTGAGCGAGGTATTCGTTGGTTGCCGTTGAATCCAGATTGGGATGAAGCGCAGCGTGCCAAATTTACCCGTGAATACGCTCAAACGGCTTATGGTCATGTGATGCAAGGTTTGGATTTTATCTCCATGATACCGCGTAAAGAAAAGGGAATTCGTGATTTTTGTTTGTTAGCTAATATTATGGCGGCAATGACTTTAAACAATATATATAAAAACCCTAGCTTTACCAAAGCTACTGATATTAAGATTTCACGGAAGGAAGTGAAAAAAGTATTTTTGTTGATTAAACTTTTTTCTTCGAGCAATTGGTGGATGAAGTGGTATGTAAAGAGATGTGCCTCATCTATGAAACCATTACTACGTAACGCCACAGACTTAAGAACCAAAGTAAGCTTTTGGTAGTGGATAAGCCTGAGATTAATGACAAATCTATACTTTTTTCGTAGGATATAAAAAAATTAAATAATAGGATTTAAAAATGAATTTTGCTGTAAAACAAATGTTTGCTTCTTTGATGGTAACTTGTTTTTTAGGTAGTTCTGCCTTAGCAATAGCGGCCGAAGAAACTCCTGAAACTAAGCAATATACAGATCTTGCTGAATTGAAAGCTGATGCCGCTAAGGTTCAGACTGAATTTAAAGAAGGGGTGCACTATAAGATCATTCAAGGAAATGGTTTGTCTGCCCAAAAAGAAGTCCGTGAATACTTCTCCTTCTTCTGTGGTCACTGCCATGCTTTCTATCCGGTTATTTCATTGATCGCTCAAGGTTTACCTGAAGACACAGCGTTTGTAGGCAACCCTGTTTATTATTTAGGTGGCCCTATGGGTAAAGAAACCCAGACTGGTTATGCGGCTGCTGTATCTTTAGGGGTTACTGAAAAATATGTAGAAAGCTTAAATAAGTTAATCTTTGATGATAACAAAATCCCTCAAAATCACGGCGAACTCATGCAAGTATTTGACATTATTGGGATTCCAGCGCACCAAGCTGAAGCTCAATTTAAGTCATTCCCAATTGCTAATATGGTTAATCAGTATGACCAGCACACCAAGGATTCAAAGATTTCAGGGGTGCCTTCTGTAGTTATTAACAATAAGTACTTAATTGTGGCAAAAGAAGTGAAAGGGGAAGCTCAGTATTTTGCTTTGGTAAATTACCTTCTTGGCCTTGATAATGATTACTACAAGCCACAGAAGTAATTATCGTTTAGCTTAAGTTAGGCCCATCTTGATGTCTGCCTCTTAAAAGAACAAGTTACTTTCGATAAAGAGCCCTCAATTCCTTGGGATATGAGGGCTTATTTTATTTAGTGACGCTTTTAAAGTAGAAAGATCTTGGTCCTTTTGGGTCCATAATTCCTTGAGCCATGAACTAAAATGGCGTTTAAAAACTTTGTCGTTTAAATAGTGCCCTCTTAAATCTTCAGGGATTTCAATTTCTTCAGCTTTTAGGTATATCGCTTTTAAATCACCAAACAAAAAATCCTTAAAACCATTTTGGAGATTATTGGGGTAGTAAAGAGTTACGTTAATGATTTTTTTGAATTGGCGACCTAAGCAGTCGATGGCTACCGCCATGGACATGGCTTTAGGCGATAACAGATTTTGGTATGGAGATTTTGTGGCTAAAATTTTTTGCGGGGAACAACGTGTACCTTCGGTGAAATTGACCATGGTAGTTGGAATATCCTTGAATTTAGCACAAGCTGTTCTCGTGGTTTCGATATCTTTAGTTCTAAGCTCTGGGTGTTTTAATAGCTCTTTGGTGGAATAACGGTGCAAAAATGGCATATCAAGTCCCCAACAAGCGAGACCTGCAAATGGCACATATAAGAGAGATGATTTTAGAAAAAACTTAGGTACAGGAAGTTTATTACGGAAAAAGGCAGCAATTACAAGAGTATCAAGCCAACTAATATGATTACTGATTAATAAAACAGAGTCATCAAAATTGGTTTTAACGGAGTTATCCACATGCCATTCTACTTTGTTAGTTAGGAATATGGAAAAGGCGACGCAATACAGCCAAAGCCGCATCATTTTGTTACAACATTTAGTCCAAAATTTTCGTGCTAACCCAAATGAAGCTAGTTTAAATAGTGCCAACAGGCTAATTACTAAGGAAATAAAAGCTGTGGATAACAATAAGATAATAATGTTGATGGCAACAAGCATAAATTTGGGTAGAAAATTAAGCATAAGACTCTCCATATTAGGCCTGCATATTTTAACAAACTGCTAGGTTTTACGCATTTTAAATCGTGCATGTAGAGTTTTAGTTCAGCTTTTGGAGTTTAAAGTACATGCTTAACCGCGATATTTAAGAAAAAAAAGTTACATTTATTGCCTATCTACTCGGCTAGATGTTGTAAAATAGTTATGTTAGTTTCAGGGTAATAGTAACATTTTTACTGAAAGATAAAGAAATTCTAGTAATTCATGGCTACATACTAAAATAGGTAGCAAGGTTGGAAAGGAAATGTCTGCAAAAACAATCACTAAATATATTTGGTTCAATGGCAAGATGGTTCCATGGGCTGACGCTAAAGTTCATGTAATGACCCATGCTCTCCATTATGGTACTTCTGTTTTTGAAGGTCTTCGCGCTTACGATACTCCAAAGGGTCCTGTTATTTTTAGATTGAAGGATCACATGCAGCGCTTGATCAATTCTGGCCATATTTACCGTATTGAGCTCCCTTACACTGTAGATGAACTTTGCGATGCTTGTTGTCAAACTGTAAGAGAAAATGGTTTGAATGCTGGTTACCTTCGTCCGCTCGCATTTATTGGTGACGTAGGTCTTGGGGTTAAGCCTCCAAAAGACGCTAAGATTGAAGTTATCATCGGTATGGTAGCTTGGGGCGCATACCTTGGTGAAGAAGGTATGAAGAAGGGTGTTTCTGTAGGTGTTTCTTCATGGAACAGACTTGCGCCAAACACTATTCCTACCGGGGCTAAGGCTGGTGGTAACTATTTGTCATCACTTTTGATTTCTAACGAAGCTAAGCAGCACGGCTATACCGAAGGCATCGCACTTGATGTTCAAGGTTATTTAGCTGAAGGCTCTGGTGAAAACATCTTCTTAGTTAAGGACGGTGTACTTTATACTGCTCCTATTACTTGTAGCATTCTCCCTGGTATTACCAGAGACTGTGTTATGACTTTAGCTAAGGAACTTGGTTACACCATCAGAGAAGAAAGAATTCCAAGAGAAGCTTTGTATCTTGCTGATGAAATCTTCATGACTGGTTCAGCTGCTGAAATTACCCCTGTTAGTCAGGTTGATGGTTTCACTGTTGGCTGTGGTCAACGTGGACCTGTTACTGAAAAATTGCAGGAAGCTTTCTTTGGCTTGTTCAACGGTAAGACCGAAGACAAGTGGGGCTGGTTATATCCAGTCAATAAGTAATACCAACTGCTTCTAAAAGTAGTTAGTATGGTTTTATGTTTAGGTGAAGGTCTGAGCCTTCACCTAAGAACTTAAGTCTGTGAAAGCCAAAAGCATACGCAAAAATTATGCTTTTGGTTTTGCTGTTTTTAAAGGACTTGCTTAGCAAGTCATATCTGGAGCAGAAAATGCCTAAATATCGTTCATCCGTTACTACAGAAGGCCGTAAGATGGCCGGTGCTCGTGCCTTATGGCGTGCAACCGGGGTTAAGGACGGTGATTTTGGTAAACCAATTATTGCGGTTGCCAATTCTTTCACTCAGTTTGTACCTGGTCACGTACATTTACATGACATTGGTCAGTTGGTGGTAAAGGAAATCGAAAAAGCCGGTGGTATTGCTAAGGAATTTAATACCATTGCCGTGGATGATGGTATTGCGATGGGTCACTCTGGGATGCTTTACTCTCTTCCTAGTCGTGACATTATTGCTGACAGCGTAGAATATATGGTAAACGCACACAAGGCAGATGCTCTTGTATGTATTTCAAACTGCGATAAAGTTACCCCAGGTATGTTGATGGCTTCAATGCGTCTCAATATTCCAGTAATTTTTGTATCTGGCGGGCCAATGGAAGCTGGTAAGGTAGATAAGCCTATCGCTGGCCACTCAAAGCTCGACCTTATCGATATCATGGTTATGGCTGCAGATCAGCACATTTCTGATGAAGAAATCAATACTGCAGAAAACTATGGTTGCCCAACCTGTGGTTCATGTTCAGGGATGTTCACTGCTAACTCAATGAACTGCTTAACTGAAGCTTTAGGTTTGTCACAGCCTGGTAACGGTTCACTCGTAGCAACCCATATCTTCAGAAGAGATTTGTTCGTAAATGCAGCTAAGCGTATTGTTGAAATGGCAAAGGCTTACTACGAACACGACGACGAATCTGTACTTCCACGTAGTATTGCGACTAAGGCTGCATTTGAAAACGCAATGAGCCTTGATATTGCAATGGGTGGTTCTACTAACACTGTATTACACCTCTTAGCAGTTGCTCAGGAAGCTGGTGTAGACTTTACTATGGATGATATCGACCGTTTATCTCGTAAGGTTCCTCATCTTTGTAAGGTTGCTCCATCTACCGCTATCTACCACATGGAAGACGTACACCGTGCTGGTGGCGTAATGTCAATTTTAGGTGAACTCAACCGTGTAGGTCTTATCAACGGTGACACTCATACTTGTATCGGTATGACTATGAAGGATCAATTAGCTAAGTACGACGTAGCTGGTGATGTTTCTGAAGATGTGAAGAAGTTCTATCGTGCAGCTCCTGGTGGCAAGGTAACATTAGTTCCATTTAGCCAGAGCGCAACTTATGACGAACTTGATACTGACCGGGCTCAGGGTTGTATTCGTGACAAAGCACATGCTTACAACCAAGATGGTGGTTTAGCTGTACTTTACGGTAACCTTGCTCTAAACGGTAGTATTGTAAAGACTGCTGGTGTAGACGCTTCAATTTATAAGTTCACTGGTCCTGCTCGCGTATTTGAAAGCCAAGAAGATGCCGTTGAAGGTATTTTGAATGGTTCTATCAAGGCAGGTGACGTGGTAATTATTCGTTACGAAGGCCCTAAGGGCGGTCCTGGTATGCAGGAAATGTTGTACCCAACCTCTTATCTCAAATCTATGGGTTTAGGTAAGTCTTGCGCACTTATCACTGATGGTCGTTTCTCGGGTGGTACTTCAGGTCTTTCAATTGGCCACGCTTCCCCTGAAGCTGCTAACGGTGGTAACATCGGTTTAGTAAAAGAAGGTGATACTATTATAATTGACATCCCTGCTCGTTCTATTCGTATTGACGTAAGCGATGAAGAACTCGCAACTAGACGTGCTGCTATGGAAGCGTTAGGTGACAAGGCTTGGAAGCCAGCTAACAGAAATCGCCAGATTAGCAATGCTCTTAAGGCTTATTCTGCTCTTGCCTCAAGTGCTGACAAGGGTGGGGTTCGTGACTTAAGCAAGCTTTAAGTCTTAAAGATATACTCTTAATAATTTATGACAGGCAATTTTTGTTGTCTGTCATAATCGTATGGAAACATTACAATTATGGAAATGGAACAACCAACAAAAGATCAATATTTGCGGAAGATCCTGCTTTCACCTGTATATGATGTAGCAAAGGTTACCCCACTACAAAAGCTTGATAAGTTAAGTGAACGTATCGGCGTTAAGGTATTCTTAAAGCGAGAAGACTTACAGGTAGTTCATTCTTTTAAACTTCGTGGGGCTTACCATAAGATTGCCGGTCTTTCTAAAGAACAGCTTGCGCGTGGTGTTATTGCAGCTTCTGCTGGTAACCACGCTCAAGGCGTAGCTCTTACTGGGACTAAATTAGGGATTAAGACTACTATTGTTATGCCTAACTCTACTCCGGACATTAAGATTGATGCCGTTAAGAGATTAGGGGGAAACGTAGTTCTTTATGGCGCTAGTTTTGATGAAGCGTATGCCGAAAGCAGACGTTTAGCTGAAGCTAATGGCTACACTATGATTCCACCATATGATGATCCTGATGTTTTAGCTGGTCAAGGTACTATCGCACACGAAATGCTTGGGCAAAACCGTCACTTAACCCATGTCTTTATTCAAGTAGGTGGGGGCGGGTTGGCCGCTGGTATGGCTGTTTATATTAAACAAATTATGCCACACGTTAAAGTTATCGCTGTTGAATCGGAAGGTAGTGCTTGTCTTAAAGCTGCCATGAAGGCTGGTGAACCTGTGTCATTGCCTAAAGTATCCCTCTTTGCCGACGGGGTGGCAGTAAAGAGAATTGGTGATGAAACTTTCCGCGTGTTACGTGAAAATATCGACGATGAAGTAACTTGCTCAAATGACGAAATTTGTGCAGCTATGAAGGATATTTTTGAAGATACTCGTGCAGTTTCTGAACCTAGTGGGGCGCTTTCAATTGCTGGGTTAAAGAAGTATATTGCAGCTCACCAAGAACTCAAGAATGATCCATCTGTATGCATGGCTGCGGTCTTGTCTGGGGCTAATCTTAAGTTCCATACCTTGCGTTTTGTTTCAGAACGTTGCGAGGTTGGTGAACACGCTGAAGGCATCATGTCTGTAAGAATTCCTGAAAAGAAAGGTGCTTTCCTTGAATTCTGCAAAAAGCTTGGTGGCAGAGCAGTAACTGAATTTAACTACCGTTATTCTTGTGGTGACTTTGCCCGCGTATTTTTGAGCGTTCATTTAACTAATGGCGATGAAGAATTAAAGAACATTATCGACGATTTAACTCATGCAGGTTACGAAGTAACTAATATGACCGACGATATTACCGCGAAGAACCATGTGCGTTATATGGTTGGCGGTCACGCTCCTCTAAATATTAAGGAACGTGCGTTTGAATTTGAATTCCCTGAAGTTAAAGATGCATTGCTTCACTTCCTTGAAACCATTGGTACTCAGTACAACATTACTTGTTTCCATTACCGCAATCGTGGTCTTGAATATGGCAATATCTTATGTTGTTTCGAAATCGATGAACACGGTCTTGAAGTATTGAAGTCTAAGATTGATGAACTCAAGTACTCATATACTGAAGTAACTGATAACTTAGCTTATTGCCAGTACCTAAAGCCATAAGGAAGGGTGTGAGCAGATGTTGGACGGGACTATTATCCGAGGGCATAAAAGCCAAAAATTTAGCCTAGCTTTAATTTTGTGTTTTTGGATTGGAATGTATAGTTCCGCCGTACAGGCTGATGTTCTTGCGAAATGGCGTCTAGAGAAAGTTGGGACTAATTATATAAGTTTTAAAGCTCTTACAACTGGGGATAGCTTCAATTGTATGCGCGTAAAAAGTGAACTTAAAATTACCAAGCAAGTGGCCGAAAGTTTAAGGCAGGAACTACACGGTTTTGATTTAAAGCCAGTGCCTGCTATTCGTGGGTGGCAGTTTAACTTTATTACTGATCGCATGTGTAGTGCGATGGTTTATGCACATGAAAAGAATTTTGAATATTTTTGGCATTGTGGATCCGCCGAAGCGACAGAACTTGAGGAACTATTGGTTATATCTCATCACGAATTAGATAAAAAGTAAGACTGACTATGCTTAGTAAGTGGTTGGCATTACTTGGTGGATTTTTAGGTTAACTTCTAAATAGTCCATGTTAGTACCATATGTTTAGTAAGAGGACAGGTCAATTGACCTGTCCTTTATTCGTTAATAATTCGTTAATAAAAGGCATACTGAGAAAGTTAATTAAAGAAATAAGGCATTGTAGTTATAAAGATAAATTAGCACACGTTGAAACGGAGGGACTGGGTGATTTTCTGATATAATAGCAAGCGTTTTATGTAGAACAGGTACGGATTTATGGAACAGCACAGTAAAAAAGCCGAAGAAACGTCAGTAGATCAAAAGGAACAGGAAGCAAGTTCTCAGAGTCAAACTAAGGCAACTTCAGTTGATAGTAAAGATACCAATAGTTCTCTTGATAACACTGCAGGTCAAGAATCAAGTAAAGCGTCTTCATGCCAAAGTAAGAAGCTTGGTTTACGCCCATTGTGTTGTTTTATCGTGATGGTGGCTTTAGCTGGGGTTTCTGGCTATAGTTTATATTTGAGCCATAAGTGTATGTCTGAATTAAATGCCCGTCCTATGGTTCCAGATTATGGGCAAGAAGTTAATACTCTTAAGGTAGCTAATGAACGTCAAGATGGCGATTACAAAAAGCTAGTTGATCTGGTACACCAAACTTCAGCTACAAGCGCTGAAACTAGTGGACGCATTGATAATCTTACTAGAGCCTATGAAACCATGAATGCTAGCGTGGCCGAAATTAGCCGTAAGGTTAATGGTCGAGCTAATGAAATTGCTGTGTGGAAAGTAGCTGAAGCGAGATTTTTAACTCGTTTAGCTGATCGTAAATTAAGAATTGACCAAGATTATGCGACAGCTGCCGATTTATTAGCTGAAGCAGACAAACTAGTGTTGTCTCTAAACGATAACAGAGCATTTAATTTACGTAGTTTATATGCTAAGGAAATTACAAAGTTACGTAGTACTCCTGCTACTGACTATGAAGGAATTGCGCTCCGCTTGATGGCAATGGTGGAAGAAATAGATACCATTAAAATTAAGCTTGAGCCGGGCAGTCTCCTTGGTGAAAATTCAGCTGCGGTATCAGATAACATTGCTGACTGGAAACAGAATTTAGCAACTTCATTTAATGAATTCACCGCCAAGTTTATTGTGGTGCGTAGTAAAAATGAAACTGAAAATATGTTGGTGCACCCGGAAAACCAACTTTATTTACGAGAAAATCTAAGAGTTCTTTTAACTGCTGCTTCTCTTGCGGGCTATCGTGGCGATTATCAGTATTTCCAAAAAAATCGGACTGAAGCTTTAGCGTTGTTAGAAAAGTATTTTGATGTTACCGATCCAAAAACTTCAGCACTTGTGACAATGTTACGCGAAATTGATCTGCCTAAACAAGATACTATGGCCCTTGATAAGTCTTATCTTGAAAGTGTGCAAGCAGTGGAAGCCTTTTTTAATGATGTAACTGGAGCGGGAGTATCAAGTAATGATTAAGTATATTTTGCTTTTTCTCTTCATAGCTTGCTTCTTGGTTTTAGGACCGATGTTTGCAGACAAACAAGGTTTGATCCACATTGAATTTTTAGACTACGTAGTTGAAACTAGCTTAGTTACCGCAATTATTTTATTTGTGGTGGGGTGTCTAGTATTTTGGCTCTGCCAAGCGCTTATTAAGAAGATCATAAATTCAGGGAAGAGTGCTTCAGGTTGGCTTAATAAACGTCGCGATAAAAATGCCCGCAATCAGCTTGAACAAAGCTTGCTGTCTTATATCGAAGGTGATTATCAAACTAGCTTTAATCAAGCTTTAAAAAGTAATGAACGTAGTGTAGCTCCCGTTGTCTCTGCGGTAATGACAGCTGTTGCAGGTTTAAAAAATGGTAACGATGAAGCTTGTGAAGCGTTACTTAAAGAAGCAAAGGCTAGAAGTGATGATGATACTTGTCGGGCCTTAAATTTATTGCGCATTAAAGGACATTTGGGGCACGGGCGATTCCAAGCGGCTTATGCTTTGGCTTCTGTTCTTTACAATCAAGATGCCAAAAACCGTAAAATCAATGAGCTGATGTTAGTGACAGCCAAAGAGCTCAATAAAGTTGAAGATGTGCTCTCAATTGCAACTAAAGCCTTAAAACAAAAGGTACTCACTAAAGATGAAGTGTTATCTTTAGTCGGGGCATATATTGCTACTTTTATTGGCCAGCAAGCAGAAGCTTCTAAAGCACAAGAAATCGTAGCTAAGTTACCAAGTCAGCTTCGCTATGATCCGCTCATTGTAAATGCTTTTGCGCAGCGCCTATGTCTGCTCCATGAAGAAGTGGTGGCGGCTAAATTAGTTATTAATGAATTAAAGCAAGATGTATCTTCTGACCTTATTTATAGTGGCATCGCTTCTTGGTCTGTGGGTAACGAAACTTTGCTTAAATATTTAGAAAAGCAATTTACCGGTAAAAAAGCCTCCGACCCGAAGTTAATGGCGGCTCTTGCTAACATGTTGTTACATAAGGGCGAGATCAATAAAGCTCGAGATCTGTATGAACAATTAGCACAAACCACTAGTAATAAACGGGTGCTCTTAAATCTTGCAGGCATCTATGAAGCCCAAGGAAATTATAAAGATGCGGCGCATCTTTATAAAAAGGCTAATGTTTTAAAGGCGTTGCCACAAGTTTGGTAGTAATAACTGATAAATAGCGCTATGTCCCCTAGTTCTTCCATTTTTACCCGTACCAAAGAATATGAGCAGCGGTACGCAGAACTAAATAAAACTCGTATTGTTCGCGCCTGTGACGCTATGTCAGTGGCGGGGCGGGATTTTTTTTCACGGATCGCGCTTTATCTTCATTTTAACCATCCCCTCATTCCAGGATATGTAGCAGGGGATGTTCCTCACGGTATTAGTTGTTTTGAGCCTAATGAAGCTCAAAGTCGCTACCTTTATTCTTTAAGTTCCTCCTACGGTTCCTTCGAACAATTTGTTAGTAAGGATGAATCCATCATTGCTTTGTACTGTATGGGAAGTACCTCCTCAGTAGGGCAAGGGCTAAAATCTGATATCGACTGTTGGGTGTGTGTATCTAGACACTTAAGTCCTCGGCGGATTGAATTACTCGAAAAGAAATGTTCGTTTATTACGGAAATGGCCGAAAAACGAGGGGTCGAAATAAACTTCTTTGTTGTTAAAGATAATAAGTTTAAAGAAAAGAACATAGAGAGTGCGGACAGGGATAGTTGTGGTAGTGCGCAACACTTGTTTCTACTCGATGAATTTTATAGAAGCTCCATTTGTTTAGCGGGCAAGAAGCTTGTATGGATGCTGGTGCCGGAAGAAGCAGAACCACATTATGATGAATATGTGAATCAGCTTTTTTCCCAAGGGATTATTGATCGCCAAGAATGGTTTGATTTAGGTACTTGTAGCGGTATTTCGCCAAGTGAATATTACGGCTCAGCTCTGTGGTTGATGTATAAGGGGATTGATTCGCCTTTTAAAGCAGTCCTTAAGATCATGTTGATGGAGGTATACAGTTCTGAATACCCTAAAACTCAATTATTATCTATTAGGATGCGTTCTTGGATGCAGCAAAATTCAGGGTATGATCTAAACCTTGATAGCTATTATATGGTTTATGAAAAGATCACGAAGTATCTTAAGAACCTTAATGACGACAAGCGAACTTCATTACTGCGTTTTTGTTTTTATCAAAAGTTATCCGATGGGATTAGGCATATGGAAAACCCAGCTGCCATGTCTTACCGCCGTTCTGTAATTCGCTCTTTGCTTGATGTCTGGGGCTGGACTGATTCTGTTCTAAACTTTATTGAAAACAAACAAAAGTGGCGTATCAGAGAAATTCGCCGTATTTATAATTTGATTTTTAATACCTTGATGCAAAGCTACCAAGCATTGTTAAATTTCGGAATCAAAAATAACGTTACAGATGCTATTCGCATGGTCGACATCAGCGTTTTGAGTCGCAAATTATATATAGCCTTTGATTCAAGCTTAGCTAAAGTTAAGCGTTATAACTTAAATATTGGTAGAGTCCCAGCAGAAAGAAATCTATCTTTTATTGAAGTTAAAAATTCTCATACTTGTCGTGATGGCTGGTATTTATACACCTCGTCCTTAGCGCCTCAAGAAATTATGGACATGAAGCCTTTAGCATATTTTGCAGATATTGGCAGTGCAGCGGCTTCAGCGGCGATGAATGGAATTATTAGCGAACGTACGCATATATACCTACATACGGTCAATAAACATGTGACCGAAAAGAAGATCAGAACTTTAGTAACTGATTTACAGCAGTTTTTCCCTGCTTCAACCAGGATTTCAAATGCCACACTCTTGGAACCTGCCCGTATAAAGCGTGTAGCTATATTCATAAACTTTTCTACAGACCTAACCTTAAGTTCGGATTACAGACACATTAGTTCCGGCACTTGGGGAGTAAATGTGTTTACTTCTGGGGTTAATGGCAAATCCATGGTTTCTTCTATTGAGATTGTTATGCAGAACAATTGGAATGAGGTATTTTGCTTATCTTATGAAGGTTCGAATTGTGTTTTTGATTGTATAAATGATGTCGATAAATATTTCCCACGTGGAACAGACATGAGTAGTGTTGAAATTAAAGTATTTAATTTGAGTGCTCATATGTGGGCTTACATCTCAAGTCAGGTAGAAGAACTCGTGCAAAAACTATCTCATGGTATTTCAAGCTCGGAAAACTCAACTTTTGAGTTAAACATTAATGGGGAAGACTACGTAGTTACTTTTGGTCCGAGTCATACGAGTATTTGTTTAAAATATATTTACCAATCGCTCAAAATGGATGCCGGGGATGTGGATATTACTGAAGAGTCATTGCCACCGTTAGTGCGCAAAAATTCAACGTTCGGTTTTATTCAATTTTTCTTTGTATACTGTAACAACGGTTTGGTCGATATTTACGAACTAGATGAAAATAATCATGCGTCAGTAAACCGCGGTTTTTCTGGTGATGTGGCGGCGTTAGTTAAGTGCATTAACTTGTATTATTCAAAGAAATTTAAAGCTTCCAAGGATGATGCGGGCGCAAAGCTTAGTTATCGTCAATATTTTAATTTGCCACAATTTTTTGAGTGCCAAGAAGGCGATACGGTCTTAAGACCTTGCTTAGCCTAACAGCGGAAAAATGAGATCTTGTTTATATTTGTCGAGTATAATATTTCATGTTTTAATTCACTTTAAGCGGGAGCTTTCATGAAAAGTAGTAGAGCCTTGTTCTTTGCGTTTTTATCTGGCCTTAGCATGTCTTTATTATTGACTGCTTGTGGTTTAAAGGGACCTTTATACCTACCTAAAGATGAGCCACAAGCAAATAACGAGACCGCTGTTGTAACTCCAGCGCCTACTACAAAGTCACAATCCGTGACCAAAGCGCAGGCTTCCTCTAATCAATCACCAGCAGAACCGAAGACCGATAAGCAATAGGTTTATCAAGGCCATGATTGGCCTTAATTGGTGTCTGCTGTTCCCCATACTTTTCTTAGAAATTCATGGTAAAAATATGAGTCATTTTTATACAAATAAAGACGGTTTAGTTTGTGCAGAAAACCTTCCAGTTGCTGCGTTAGCTAAAGAATACGGTACTCCTTTATATATTTATTCACGCACCGCGCTTGAAGAACAGTTCAATTCTTTTTCCGCCGCTGCTCAAGATATTTCTCACCTTATTTGTTATGCCGTTAAAGCTAACAGCAATCTCGCAATTTTAGCTTTAATGGCTAAGCTTGGGGCTGGTTTTGATATCGTTTCTGGTGGTGAATTAGCTCGTGTAATTGAAGCTGGTGGGGATCCTAATAAAGTTGTTTATTCAGGTGTGGCTAAATCCGTTAAAGAAATGGAATTTGCCCTTAATGCGGGCATCATGTGCTTCAACGTTGAATCTGAAGCCGAAATGGAAAGATTAAATGAAGTTGCTGGTAAGTTAGGCCAAAAGGCCCCGGTATCTATTCGCGTTAATCCAGATGTTGATGCGGGGACTCACCCATACATTTCTACCGGTCTTAAAACCAACAAATTTGGGGTGCCAATTGAACGTGCTTTTGACCTCTATGTTAAGACTGCCAAGGAATATGCAAATCTTGAAATCCACGGGATTGATTGTCACATCGGTTCGCAGTTGACTTCTTTGACTCCATTTAGTGATTCTTTAGACCGTATCTTAAAGTTAGTAGACCGTTTACAGGCAGCTGGCATTACTTTACATCATATCGACGTAGGTGGTGGTCTTGGGGTTGTATACAACGATGAAACTCCTCCATCTCCAAGTGACTATATCAACAACTTTAAACAGGCTTTAGCTGGCCGTGGTTTGATGTTAGTTTGCGAGCCTGGCCGTTCAATGGTAGCTAATGCTGGGGTGTTAGTTGCTAAATGCGAATATGTAAAGAAAGGTGAAGTTCGTGATTTCTGCATCGTAGATACGGCGATGAACGATATGATTCGCCCATCACTTTACTCAGCCTGGATGAAGATTGAAGAAGCTGACCAAACTCTTAACCGTCCATCTGCACTTTATGATGTAGTAGGCCCTATCTGTGAAACTGGTGACTTCTTAGGTAAGGAAAGAGAACTTAAGGTAGCGTCTGGTGATTACCTTGTAATGCATGGTGCTGGGGCATATGGTTTCTCTATGGCTTCTAACTACAATTCAAGACCTCGTGCTTGTGAAATTATGGTTAAAGATACCAAGGCTGTCGTTATTAGAGAACGCGAAGAAATCGCTGATATTTGGCGTCATGAACGCAAAGAATTGGACTAAGACCTATGCTGATTAATTTTTCCAAAATGCATGGTTTGGGCAATGATTTTATGGTCATTGATGCTGTAACTCAAAAGGTGTTTTTATCCACTGATAAAATTAAACAGTTAGCCGATCGTCATTTTGGGATAGGTTTCGATCAGCTATTGATTGTTGAGCCCCCATACGATCCTGATATGGACTTCCACTATCGTATTTTTAATGCTGATGGTTCTGAAGTTCAGCAGTGTGGTAATGGGGCTCGCTGTTTTGCGCGTTTTGTGACTCTTAAGGGGCTTACCAATAAAAAAGTCATAAATGTCAGCACTGTTAGTGGCAGGATCGTGCTTAACTTAACGGATGATGGTTTAGTCACTGTGAATATGGGGGTTCCTGTTTGGGAGCCGGCTAAAATCCCTTTTAAGGCGGCCAAAAGAGAAAAAACTTATATTCTACAAGTGTCAAACGGTCATGTAGGGCGAACAGAAACGAGCGATACCGTGCTTTGTGGCTGTGTGTCTATGGGGAATCCTCATTGCGTGATTGAAGTGCCTGATACTAAGACTGCACCGGTCCAAGATCTTGGCCCTAGAGTCGAACATTTTGAACGTTTCCCAGAAAGGGTTAACGTTGGTTTTATGCAGGTAGTTTCTGAACACGAAATCAATCTTAGAGTTTACGAACGTGGGGCTGCTGAAACCATGGCATGTGGGACTGGGGCTTGTGCGGCTGTGAGCGTAGGGATTGACCAAGGCCGACTTAAGAGTCCTGTGACTGTGCATTTACCAGGAGGAACTTTGAGCATTGCGATTGCCTCAGAAGGAGCTCCGGTGATGATGACAGGGCCTGCAGAATTAGTGTTTGATGGCACTATCAATATTTAAGTGTCACTAAAGACTTTGGGTATTTAGAAACTTAACGTCGTCTCTTAGCCTTTATTATATTAGAGCATGTATTTTAAAAAAATATGTGCTCTTTTTGTCTTAGGTGGAGCCTGTGAATTGCAAATGGCTATTGAGGTGTTAAAGTGTAAAGAGACTCCATTACGGTTTACATTCTAGTGGTTTTATTTTAAGGTTTAATGGTTTGTCATATAATCAAGGTGGTAGTTTTTAAAGGACTGTAGATTAATGCTCAAAAATATTTATGCTAATGAAAAAACTTTAGAAGTACATGAACGAAGTTATTTTCTATCTCACCGTCCTTTGGAACAAGAACCACAGGTTTGGTTAGTTCGGGTCTTCCCGTTTTATCAAGAGTTGATTAGTTTTTCCTGCTTTTTGATGAAAGAAAGGCAATATAGTAGCTGTACAGCCGATGGCTATTTGCGCGACTTAAATAATTTTGTGTGCATTATGCTTACGGAGTTTAAAGAACTAAAAAGTTGGCGTGATGTAATGGATGTTCATGTGCACAGTACCTTGCGTAAGATCCGTAAAATAGAAGATCAAGATGAAAATTTAACCGCACGTTCTAAGGCCCGAATGGTTAGTGCCTTAAAGAGTTTCTATAAATTTGAATCTAGTAACAAACGTGTGGAAAATAACTTCATGTTAGATGTTGATACCCCTAAATTTAGGGCGCATCTACCGCAATACCTAACTTATGAACAGTTTGAGAAGCTTGTTAAATTACCAGAAAATCCCACCCCAAAGGATTACCGTGATCGTGCAATGATTGAAGTTCTTTTTTCTACGGGGATTCGTGTTTCAGAATTAGTGAATATTGAAATTGATGATGTCAATACTAGTGAAATGGAAATTAGAATTTTAGGTAAAGGTAATAAGGAACGCGTAGTTCCTTTTGGTAGTTACGCGCTAAAAGCAATAAAGCTTTGGTTAAAGGTCCGTCCAGTGTATCAACCAGTGGTAAGCAATTTGTTTGTGAATAGATTTGGTGAAGTTTTAAATACTAGAGCAGTGCAAATTATGATGAAGAAATTAGGTGAAGGCTTAGCCTTACCTATTCATGCAACGCCACATAAATTACGTCATTCATTTGCAACGGAAATGATATCAAACGGGGCTGACTTAAGAACAGTACAAGAAATATTAGGCCATTCATCCTTAGGGGTGACGCAAAATTACCTCCACTTGGATGTAAAGAAGTTACAAGACAACTATAACAAAGCTCACCCTCTTGTTATGAAACCGGAACCAGAAGAAGAATGATAGAATTTTATAAGGAATGGCATCGCCCTCAAGCCTTAAGCTTTGACTTAGATGATACGCTTTATGCCAACGATGAAGTTATCTCTGCTGCTGAGCAGTACATGCTAGACCATATAAGTGCCAACTATCTTGGTGGGGCTTTATATACTAAAAGCATGTATGACGAAGGTCGCTTACGTGTTTTAGAAATCGTGCCAGAACTAGTGCATGACGTTTCATTATTGCGCTTTTTTATTTATCAACGCCTGTTATTACTCCATGGCAGTTCCTTAAATAAAGCAACTGCGGATGCTATGGCTCTAATGCAAGAGTTTGTGCGAGTCCGCTCTCAAGTTTTAGTGCCTACCGTTTCGTGTGAAGTTGTGCGAGAATTAGCACTTTATTATCCAATTGTCGCCCTGTCAAATGGCAACATTGATTTGCGTTATACGGCCTTAAAAGGTGTTTTTTTGCATGAAGTGAGGCCCAATATTAATCTACGCAGTAAACCTGGTAAGGAAATTTTTTCGGTAGTGGCGCGCACCTTGTCGCTACCATGTAGTGCTATATGCCATATAGGTGATAATGAAATCACCGATGTCCAAGGTGCAGTGCAGGCAGGTATGAGTTGTATTTGGCAAGCAGGGTATAAAGGTGCAGCGAAAAATTTAACAGTGTTGCCACATGTTAAGATCACTGAAATTAAAGAGCTTTTACCTTTGTTAGTAAGGTAAAATATAAACTTTAAAGCTTGCGGAAACTTTGTAGTAATAAACAGGAAAGAATAAAGATGAATGAGGGTTTAAATAAAATCATAGAACAGCTCAACGTAGAACAAAAACAGGCTGTCTGTGCAGATTTAAAGAATCTTCTTATTGTGGCCGGGGCGGGAACTGGCAAGACTACGGTATTAGTTTCTCGTATTGCTTATTTGGTAGAACACCACCATATTCCACCATACGCTATTTTATCAGTTACTTTTACTAATAAAGCTGCTAGTGAAATGAAAGTTCGCTTGGAAAAAATTTTAGGGGCGGAACGTATTCGTTATATGTGGTCGTGCACTTTCCACTCCGCATGTTTACGGATCTTGCGTAATTTCTTTATGCAAGCGGGTTTAAAAAAGGATTTTGTGGTTATTGATACTTCAGATCAGTTGCGCATTGTCAAAAGAGCCTTAGCTGAACTTGGTCTTAGTGACCAAAAGCAAGTAAAACCTAAAGAATACCTTAATGCAATTTCTTCCTGCAAAGAAGCAGGGTTACGTCCGCAACAAATTGATTCTCAAGTAAAGCTATATCGTTTTGCAGAAGTTTATTCATTATATCAAAGCAGTTGTGATCAAGACGGTCAGGTCGATTTTTCAGAAATTTTGTTGCGTTGTGTAGAATTATTACGGGCGCATGAAGAGGTGCGTGCTTATTTACACGACAAATTTAAACAGATTCTCGTTGATGAATTTCAAGATACAAACTCAATTCAGTATGAATGGTTACGCTTAGTTTGTGGCAAAGATACAAATGTATTGATTGTAGGTGATGATGATCAGTCAATCTATGGCTGGCGTGGGGCCGTGGTTGAAAACATGCATCGTTTTAAAAACGACTATCGGCAGGTGGAATTAATTCAACTAAAGCGAAATTATCGTTCAACAGATGCCATTTTAGAGACGGCGAATAGTTTGATAAAACACAATACTGGTCGCTTGGTTGATAAACATTTGATTACAAATAGAGCCACGGAAAATAAGGTGTTAGTAGTTGGCGCTCGTAATGAATTTGCGCAAGCTGAATTTATTGCCAAAATGATCTTAAAGCTTAAAGCTAGTGGTCTAAAAGCAAATGATATCGCTATTTTATATCGCACTAATGCCCAAACCAGAGTTTTAGAAACAGCTTTACGTAATGATGATTTAAGTTATGTGATTTATGGTGGCTTACGTTTTTATGATCGTGAAGAAATAAAGAACGCTCTGTGCTATTTACAACTAATCGTAGATCCAAGCAATAACCTAGCTTTTGAACGAATCTTAAATGTACCAGCACGCAAGATAGGTAAGGCAACTTTAGGCAAACTTCAGGCTGTAGCAATGGAAACAGGGTTGCCACTTTACGAAGCTTTACGTCAAACCTTGCTTCATTCTTCGTCCAAACCTTTAAGAGCTTTTTTTGATTTAATTGAAAAATTAAAACAGGATCTTGTAGAAGCAGAATCTTTACCAAGCTTTGTGGAACATGTGCTTGAGACTTCAGGTTTACTCTCTATGTACAAACTAGCTGATGAAAACGAGGGTACGGAAGGTAAGAGTAAAAGTCGCATTAGCAATCTAGAAGAATTGTTGCTTGAATTTGAACGCCAATCTTCAGAAGAGCTCCCTAACTTTTTTGCTTCTGAATCGGAAATGAATGAAGCTAATGGGGACGTAGAGGCTACCAATAAAGATCAAATATCAGTAAGTACCCAACTTTCCAATTTCTTAGATAAAATTTGCTTAACGTCTGGAGCGGAATCGGCAACGGGGGAGGACGGAACAGAGGCAGTGCGTCTTATGACGGTACATTGTGCGAAGGGGCTGGAGTTTAAAGTGGTGATTGTAGCTGGTTTTGAAGAAACGTTGATGCCTTTAAGACCTGAAAGCATAACCCCGAAAGAATTAGATGAAGAACGTAGATTAGCTTATGTGGCGATTACGCGGGCAAAAGATCAATTAGTGCTATGTTACGCTGAAAATAGAGGTTCATTTAGCGCTGGTGGTTATATAAATGAACGCACCGGAGTAAGTAGCTTTTTAAGAGAGCTAGATCATAATTACTATGATCGAAAAATGTATCGTAACTAGCTTAAACTGTCGTTTATAGCTTCATGCTAGTTTAAAGCAGGATGTAGATTAAAATTTGTTAGTAAGTACGCATGAATAAAAGAATTTTGTAAAGAATGGCTAAAACAAAGGCT
>UQCV01000040.1 GCA_900539665.1 uncultured Succinivibrionaceae bacterium
TAACGAATTTTATTGATTTGATCTCTAGCTCACATTTCACTATGAGATATTATTTATAAAATCCGAGATATCCTGACCTAATGGCCGGGATATTTTTTTGGTCTTTGCTTACTGCTTTTGCTTTTGTAGCTAGGGCTTTGAGCGGTGGACTTGACTCTTTTGACTTTGCCCGCACCCAAATGTTAAGGATACTAATAAGAAGTGGTCAAACAGGCATTTAGTAAAAGGCTTGGAGTGGTTGAGTACTTTGGGTTAAGAATGCGCTGTGTTTAGAAGCCGTGTAAATAAGAGGTGCTGAACAAAGAACAAGATGCAGGAATAATGCTAAGGAATAACGCTAGGGGATGATGCCAAGAAAAAAGCAGTAGTAGTTAAATTGTACGCGAAGTAAAGGGCCAAAAAAACAGATCATTCAAAATATGAATGATCTGTGTAACAAACAATAAGGAGACAATAAAACGGAAAAACATTATATTGCGTTCTTGATTTTAAGATTAGTGCTTTGTCGTTGCAAATATAATGGCAGTTATTGTTGTTAAATAGTTAGATAGTTCACAAAATATTTACAATTTTGTAAACGTTTGCAAAAGTGAATTGTTTGGTCAGACCTTCTTTTTGGTAAAAGCTTTTGCTAGTGCTATAATCTTACTATTGATGGACCTTTAGTCCGGTGATTATGTTTCATTTTTGTGTATATTAGGCGGAGCCAAACTCGTGACCCAATCTTCTTTTGCAACGAATGTAGCGGATAGTGCGAAGGTAAATCAGGGCTCAAAAAAATTTGGGCCTTTAGAAGACCTCTTGGTTTCTTATGAAGATGAAGTAATTCCTCCACGGGTTAAAAAGCTTCGCCAAGCTACAACGGATAATAACCCCACAGACGTTCTCGGTGGTTCCGCCTTCTCTTCTTCTAAGACGCAAACTAACAAGGCGCAAATAACATCCACTTCGGCCTTAAATGCTTCTTTGACATGTGCTGGTTTTAGTGTTGAAGAAACGTCGAACCAAGCTGAAAATGGGGCTTCGGCTTTAAATACTTCGCTTTCAAGTTTTGGGGCGCTGGCGCTTGGGGAGGAACCATTAACAGTTGCAGGCTTATGCCGCAATATCAATGGGGCTTTAACTAGGATCGGCAAAGTCTCGGTTATAGGTGAAGTGTCAAACTTTAAAGGTGCAACTTCTAAAGGAGCCTTTTTTTGTATAAAAGGTACAGACGAAACTTCACTTAAAAAAGAAAAAATTGCGGTTATCAACGTTTCAGTATGGCAGAGCGTCTGGTATAGCATTATAGACCGTGAAGCTTTAGCGGATGGGGTAGCTGTAATTGTTACTGGCCGCGTGCAATATTATGAACCTTATGGCCGAATTAGCATTGTGGCAGAAGCCGTAGAACTTGCAGGAGAAGGGGTTTTAAGACGTAGGTTTAAGGAACTCTTTGGGCGCTTGTCAGCTGAAGGTTTGTTTTTAAATGAGCGCAAAAAAACATTACCTGAATCTTTTAAACGGATTGCATTAATGACGGCGCGCCAAGGTCAAGCAGTTAGAGACGTTTTAAATTCAATTACGCGTCAAGATCCATTTATGGAAGTCTGCTTGTTTCCGTGTTTAGTCCAAGGCCGTGATGCGCCAGCTTCTTTAATTAGTACTTTAGAAACGGTGAACTCATATCCGGTAGCTTTTGATGCGGTTTTAGTGGTGCGAGGCGGTGGTTCGTTTGAAGACTTAGATTGCTTTAACGATGAAAGATGGATTCGTTATATCGCAGCGTACAATAAAATACCTCTCATCTCCGGGGTTGGGCACGAGGGAGACCATACTTTAACTGAGTATGTGGCTGATCACGGAGCTATCACGCCAACGGCAGCTGCTGAATTTGTGGCGCGACCGATGTATAACCGTATACAGCGCTTTAAAAACATGGCGTCTGAACTCCAAGGTTACATCAAAAAGGGTTATGAACAAGCGCGACAAATGCGAGATGAGTTACAGCGTCGATTAACCATCTTAAATCCCAATAAGCAAATTGAGCATAAGGAAGCATTATTAAAGTCTTGGCAAGAACAGCTAGACAATTCTTTGGCTTTAGAACTCATGCATCGTGAGCAACATCTTAAGGATCTAAAAGCCAAACTTGCAGACTATTCCCCAAAGGTGTTAATTAGCCAGCGGGAAGAACAACTAAAAGCTGCACTTAGTAGATTTGATCAAGCGTTAGAAGCAACTTTTAATGCGCAGACGCAAAAGCTAGGGGCGGTTGAACGGCGTTTCCAAACTTTTGCGGTCACGCAAGAACACCAGCTAAAAAAATCAATGGCAGACCTTGAGGCGGTAAAAGAGCGTATGGAAGGCGCGGTAAATATGGCGTTACAAGGGGCGGAAAAACGTTTAGCTACTACTTGTCAGTTGCTAGATGCTAAGAGCCCGCTTAAAGTATTAGCTAAGGGATATACTTACACCAAAGTAACTGCCACGCAAGAGATAGCTGAGCCACATAAGCTAAAAGTAGGAGATCACATCACCACACTTTTTGCCGGTGGGCTTCAAGTTGAATCTACAGTTACCAAAGTTGGTTCCAAGATTGGTTTAAGCAACGCGCCAATTCAAAATGAAGCTCCTAAGGAAGCTCCAAACTTAAATTGTGACCTTAAAAAACATTCTAAATAAAACGCCACATAATGAGAAAAACCGACAATAGAACGGGCCTTGCTTTGCTGACTATCTACTAGCTTATTTAGGTTACAGCCTAAATAAGCTAGTTGTTAAGATCGGCTAAGAGTTCACGGTCAAAGAACATGACGTCATCGTCTTCAATCAGCGAACAATCAAAAGTTGCAAACGACCAATCGTTGATTACTTCAAGGGCTGCACTTGGCATCAAATCTTCTTCAAGACAGAGCTTTTTGAATTCAGCTCGAGTGAATTCAGGAAGCTGCAAGAGGCGGATGAGTAACCGGCGATGCGCAGCTGGCAAGTCATCTAATGGGGAGGCTGGTTTTTCATCAGCTTGGTTAGCTAAAGCAACTTCTGAGGTAGATGCGTTAGAGCCACTTGCGTTTGCTGGCGAGGATTGGTTACTTGATGACGTAGCTCCCTCCGCGTTTGGCGCCTCATCCTTGATAGATTGGTTGAGGTTTACAGTCTGTTTGGTTAATGCATCTTGGTTTTGTTCTGTTTCAGAGTCTGCTTCTTGGTTGTTAAATATCGGGGCTAAGAGCTCGCGCACATGATTTGTTTCTTGCATTTTTTTAGCGATGAGTTCTTGGTCTAGATTATCCGGGCGATTAAAAGATTCTTCGGGGAATAGAGCCGAGACACCATTCCAGTTAGCCACGTTGTTAGTTCTATATTCCCCAAAAGTTGCTCTCGTTCTTCCTCTTTGTGGGGCATCTTTGAGGTTTTCAAGGAAGCAACTTAATTCCTTGTTTGTAAGTTTAGTGTTGATAGCTTTAACATTACGCATGGTGCTATATGGATCACCAGAACTGCAGACAATGGTAAAGTAATCGATAAGCGCTTGCTTTTGGTCTTCGGTAAAGGTAATGCGACTAAGACCCAACCCAGCGCGGCAACTGCCGCCTTTAAGCTGTTTTAATTTAGTCACTTTAGAAGCGTAATCGCAGATCTGGGCCTTTTCTTCATCATCATAGCTAGTATCCGCTGCGATATGGCGGTTAAAGAGCATGAGAATGCGTTCTTCAGTGCTGTAGCTTGTAGCAGCGTCAATTGCTAGACGTAAAGGCAACAAGAAGCGCTTAGCGTCTTCTGGGATGGTTGTACGCCCTTCGTTAAACATGATGTAATCAAAAGCGGAGATCGTTTCGTCATAAGATTCTACCGCCGGATTCGGATACATGGAAAGGTTACAGATTTTAGCGCATTCGGCAATTATGGTGAGTACATCACTACGACTGTTGATGCTAATGTTAAAACTCTTTTTAAGTTCGTCGTAACTAAATGGTCCGCTCCCTAAAAGCTGGCGTCTAAAGACTTCAATTCCTTGTGAAAGCTGTTCTTCCGGAGTAAGCCCCGCTTCAAGGATGCGAAAGACGATTTCGTTACGGACATTGCGGCCACTATTTTGCAGGTAATTTATGAAAGGCTTTTGTTTTTGCTTAATCGTTTCAATTAGCTTTTTAAGTTGTGGTTTAGGCTTAAACTGCACCGCATTTGGTAAGAGACACTTAAAGACAGTGTTTTTATAGTATTTTAAAGCGCCGAAACAATCATCAAAATGTGTCGCTTCTAGGGTTGGGGTAAACTTTTTTATTGTTACGACGGTCTTGGGGTGTAAATTTAAAAAGTTTTTAAACTCTCTATAAGCGCGTTCACGTAGCAACAAAGCACAAGGAGCACATAGTCTGAGGCTAAGGTTATATTCATCGCTTGAGTTGATATAGATCTGAAAGATTAGTCGATATAATTGTTCGCTCGATGGTATTTTGTTGGCTGCACAAAATTGAGCGGCCTCAAGTTGATGATACAGGGCTGTATATGGGTGTTGCTCTAAAATATGGTGTACGGATGGCGTAATATCATTAGGATAGAGATAACTATATAACGAAATGATATCTCCCATGTATTTTAAGACCACGGTAAAGTCGTACATTACTTTGTCGTGAGAGGCAAAGAATTGATTGTACCACTGCACTAGCCACATAAAGGCATTACGTCTTTCAGCTTCGTTAATAAGCCCTAAAAAGCCTTCTACTAAGAGTCGGTATTCAAGTGAACCGGCTAAAGTGCAACCGATAGTTGTACTTAAATGGAAGACCCCGTTGTATCCGGAGATGCCAATGGCAAAAGAACGTCGCGCATCTTGGTCTAGTTGCACAAAAGTTTTGCACTTTTCAGGAAAGAATAAAGTCGGGGTAAAGCGACTATTGATGGCAAAGTTCCACATGGAAAACTCATTCGGGTTGCAGTTAGTGACATAAAGGTTTGAGTTATTGAGGGCAATATCGTTAATGTAAATTGTGGAATTGTTGCCATGAAAGTGGAGCTTTTCAGGGTTGTAAAAGCCTGAAGCTTTAACTTGCTTTAACACACTGACTCTAAATTTATTTACTTCCTCTTGTGTGTTAGCATCAGAAATTAAAGTGAAATCCCCATTGATGCTTACTCCGCAAGGGGTTGATTCATGTGCGATGCTTTGCGTTGAAATATTGTGATGCGCCAAATAGTCTTGGGCGGCTAAGCGCCCATTGGCAAAGATTGACAAGAAAGCGTAGTCGCAATGTATGTTTTCTTCTTCAGTTGTGAGCTTACGGGTATTGACGTGAAAAATATTATTTTGCGGCCGCAAAGTCATGTGTAGCTCATTATAGAAAGCTTCAAGTTCTTGATGATACGGAGTTTGAGAGAAGTCAGGCTTGGTGTAAGCGAAGACCGCAATACGCGCCATGAATTTTAAATAGTTAGTGAGCATAGGACCAGGCACAAAAGGGCGTATAAAGCGTTTGCCTTCTTCTAACTCCATGGGAATGGCGCCTTGTTCCAAGACTTGAGTAAAGCACGCTTGTAAAAACTGTTTACCCTCGGCCGGGAAGATGCTGTTTTCTAAAAAACTATTGATCTGAAAACCTTGTTCCCCATTGAGTTTGCCATTATCAACCACTAAAAATAAAGTTTCAAATGTATGAATTAACAACAAGAAGTTGTTAATTTTTTGGCTGGCCTGCTCCATTCTGTGGCGCGCAAAAGTATTCATGCGCTTAGAAGCTTGTAATTCTTTGGCAGCTACAATGTCGGGGTCTTTGTTAAGGTCGTAACTTGAAGTAATTCTAAAGATGGAATCTACTGAAAAGGTAACGGGGTTACCAATTAAAGCTACTTCTACTTGAATGCGTTGGTGTAAAAAAGTGCGGACGTTACGAAAAATCTTAGCAGCAGGGGCAGCGGTCAAGTCTTCAGGCTTGATCCAAAAAATTTCAAACAGTTGCTTTAAGGTGGTGCATACACTTCGCGCCGCTTGCACGTCATTTTTTACGCGTTCTAAGCGCTCACGATGAAAACGAGAGATGCTGGTGCTTGGAGTTATGAGAGCGTTCAAGCTTACCGGTAGGGCCGTACTGTGTCCTAGTTTGTTTTGTTGTGCTAGGTAAAAAATAGAACTGGTTCGAGCCATTGCAACATCCTGTCTTCTTCAGTTTGGTATCTTAGGGCTAAGCCAAAGGTAAAATTTTAGTTGTTCTCCGAGCTTTGGTATTTACTTTTATTTATAGCCAAATAGCCAAATAGTTTGCTCAATGTAGCCTGCAACTTAAAAATTTATTATATACCATTAGGAAGGGGATTTAATTGAGCTAAGGTCTAATTTGGGAATTATGTAGGCTTTATTGCGTATTTATAGTAGCTAAGACCTAAACTTGCTCCAAACTCAATAAAAATCCCCACCAAAAATCTTTTGAGGTGAGGATTGCGTGAGTTTCAACTTTCGCTTTTAAAGGACGTTAATTTTAATTTGGTTTACGTTCAGTTTGAGGTTTGGCTGAACGCTTAAAGTTAGTGCTCTTGTCACGCGGACTACTGTTGGCTGGGCGTTGGTTAGCTCCTACTTGCGCGACGGTTGAAATCTTGGCCTTATAGACGAGTTGTTGATGACCATGGGTATCAGTGAGCAGAATACTAAACTGGTCATTGTGAGTAATAGTGCCTTCAAGCTTAATTCCGCTAATCAAAAAAACGGCAACTGTTTGGTTGGTGTTTTTTAACCATTCAAGTGCTCCATCCTGACCTTTGCCTAAAGAAAATGCCTGCTCAATTGTTGAATAATCATTTGCCATAATTTGTTCTTATTGTTGTTGTTTCTGGTCTAATAATCGAAAATTCGATTTTGTAGCTTTTGAGTGCCACTTTTACGAGATCAATTATTACACGCATAAAGTGAATTAACAATATAAAAGGTAGTTTTATATTTTAAATTAGAGCGGTAGGTTACAAAAAAGCGTAATTATGTGAAAAATAGAATGCAAAATTTTGCGTAAAAGGCGCAAATATAGTGGATACGGGGGTTTGACGCCATGTAAGTGATGTAAATTAAATTTTTTTGAATAAGAAAGTTCAAGCTCTTATTTAAAATGTAAATTGAATAACTTACGAAAATTCTGAATAAGTAACAAGCTAAGCTTAAATTAAAACGTTACTTTTAAGTGGCGTTATCTAAATTTCATTATTCAACTTGGATTATATAAATTAAGAATAGTTGGAGTCCTAAAGTTGGACCTAAATTTAACTTTGAGGCCCTAAAATGCTTGTGCTTAAAAGTTGGGATATTAGGTTGTTGGTTTGTTAGTTTAGGGGGGTATTAGGTGGCATATTAGGTGGCAAATGAGTCCGCCCGCGCTACAATCTCATGTTTAGTAAGGCTACGAGCGAACAGAAGAGGCTAAATCGCCATTATGGCTGTTAAAGTGTCCTGTTTTTGGTTTGTGGTACGCCTAGAAGAGGTGGCTTTAAAAGAAATAAGCTATAGAGCAAACGCCACGAAATCTGGTTTTGATTTGTGGATTTATTTGGATAGGATCGTAAGCTAAAACATTAGGGCGCAAATGCATCGCGTGTCCCATACAAACTATAGTTTTAAACAAGGGGGCGCAGCGAGTAGTTGATTTTTTAATGCTTGTACTTTGGGCTAAAAGCGCAGTAATAATGCTAGTATCACTAATCTTGGTCTCGGCCTCTGAGTTACCTGCAGATAAGGTAGCTTGAAATATAAAGAGATCGTTTCTGCTTGGTAACATGATGCGTATAAAGTCGCATAGGTGTGACGCTTTAATATTAGAAGTGGCTAATAGGTAGAACGGTTTGGAGGTTAGTTCAGTTACGTTTTTAAGTTTATTTAAAGGCGTAGCAAAAATTTTAGCAAAATTGACAAAGGCTGAAGTACTAAGTTGAACTTCTTCTAAACCTGAAGCTTCAAATGGTAACGTTCCTCGCTGACACTTAGAATAAACCTCGTTGCTAGGTTCTGGTAGATAGATAGTGGGCTCGGCTGAATTAACATTAACGCATTTTGAGGAAGGAGGCATGGTGATATCGCTAATTAAAAAGACTCGTTTGTAGTCTTGGTAGTGCGAAATACTATTAAACGCTAAATCGACAAACGAAGCGGTGGTTTCGGTGTTTCTATCGGGAATCACTAAAATAGTTGGATTCTCCGAGGAGAAATGTTGGCATTGCATAATGCCGTTATCTTGGTGAAAGTTGTTAGCGTTGGTAACCATAATTTTAGCCGTTTATTTTAGTCGCATGTTTTAGCCGCATGTTTTTGCTCTAAGCAGGCTCATGTTTTTTTATGTAGAGGTTAAGCCAAAAAATATTTAAAAACAAGGATTTGAAACCGTTTTTTTGTGAATGTTGCCATTTAAGAAAACATTTTGAAAAAAGCGTGAAATAGGTATCAAAATTTTATTTGGTAAAACTTAGGTGCGCCTCTAATACAAAATTAAATCAACCAAAACTGAATCGAACTAGCTTCATACCGTTATTTTAGATCTACAAAAAGTTTATAAGCTACAGTTTTGTAGGCTTACTCACCCTTTTACTAAATTCGCGCTTCATAAGCCATCGCTTTTACTTGATTTATGGCTCTGTGCAAAATCCTGTGGAATTTGACTATTAGGCCGGCGGCTTTAGTTGGGTAGGACTTCAAATAAAAGATGTTTCTACCCTCTTTCATCTATTAAAAAAACATGGCGGTTAGTGTCAAGCAATTAATGACATTACATATAGCTCCAATTCCTTGGTAATCATATGGTTATCAGCCTTAAAGGGGGCTTTTTGCATCAAAGTACGACGGCATTGATGATTAGAGCATTTATACCTGGTGCGTTCAAAGCATATTTCAGAAGTAGAACTACCAATAGGAATGTGTTTAATTCTTTGAGTTGAGATTGCATGCCTGTGCATTACGCAACCACAATCAGGGCAGATATGTACATCAGAAGCGGAGATTATTCCCTTGAATACAAATTCGGTTCAATCATCACAACGACCTACAATATCGCAGTCTGTTTGAACAAAAGATTCAAGCTTAGATTTAAAAAAGAGAGTAGAAGAAGTTTGATTAATCATAAGGTCTGTGTAGAATTATTCATGGTAAGGATCTTTAGTAGTGGTTTGTTTTTGCTTATTTAAATCTTGCTAAATTTTCCTTACCACTTCAATTTTTCCCGTCTCGAGATTGGTTTAATTTTTATCGAACTCGCACGTTTTTACGCAGACCCGCATAATTTGCTTGCGTTCGCATTTTTTCTCTTCTAAGATGTAAGTGTATTGATGGTCTCGGTAACGTTACACGAGACTTCTATGCTTACTGTCCGGTGTTGTATACCGACTTAAGTTAAGCTTAATAAAATTTACATTAGATGGGATATTCTTATCATGAAAAAGATTTGTGCAATTGCAGCTGTTGTAGCAGCTTTCTCTTGTTTTTCTGCTCAGGCTTCTGATTTTCCTGCCGGGTGGGAACTTGATGGGACTAATACTGATTCAGATGCAGGTCAATTTACTTTTGTAAACAAGAGTGTTAATGCAACTGTAAACATAACTAAAGTTGAAGGTTCTAATTCCACTGAAAATTTAGAAGCAGTAGCGCAGGCTTCAGCTAAGCAGATTGGTTGTTCATCTGTTGGTCCTGCAGTAGATGGGTTTACTCTTAGCGACTGCCCTAACAATGTGCATGTTTATATTGAACCTGACACTGATGGCTATAGCGTAGTCACTGCAGTTTGCGAAGGTGACTCATGTGATGAAGTCAATAATTTCCTTAATGAAATGGTTCGGAGAGGCGAAGAAGAATAATATCTTCGAATCCCATATTCTGCTGATTTAGATATAGAAAATAATATTTTTTAGGAATTAATTGAAAAATCAGTGAATTTCCCTAGTTTTGCATGATTATATGCAACAAGGGTTCGGAGACTACCCCTCCACAGCGAGGGGTATTTTTATATTGTGCGACGAGAAATACTTTCTAAATCTTCTACACTTTCTGGATCATTGATTTCCTCATTTTCGTCCTCATAGTCTGAGGTGACTACTGTTGGAATCGGCACTCCTAAAGCCTCAAATAAGCGCTTTTTCTTGCCTACAACCTCATCGTATAGTAATCCATCTTTAACCCCCTAAGTCTTACAATAGTTGCAACAAATGAATTACATGACTTGACTACAAAAAACCAGGAATTGAATTTAATTCCTGGTTTAATTGAAAGTTTAGTTGGTAAGCGTGAGCTTAGAACTTCTTACCTTCGTGGTAAGACTGATCATGCACCCCTTCAACTGCACGACCAGATGGGTCGGCCATGTTCTTGAAGTGTTCGTCCCATTCGATGGCCTTAGGGGTTGAGCAAGCTACAGACTTCCCGTAAGGAACTGTCATTACGGCAGATGAAAGTGGGAACAATTCTTCAAAAATTGAACGGTAGAGGTAAGCTTCCTTAGTTAGCGGAGTGTTAAGTGGGAATCTGCTAGCAGCTTCGGCAAACATCTGGTCGCTAACTTCTTGTTCAGCGTAATCGCGAAGTGAGTCAATCCATGAGTAACCTACGCCATCGGAGAATTGTTCCTTCTGACGCCAAGCCACTGATTCTGGAAGGTAATCTTCAAAGGCCTTTCTAACGATATACTTTTCGATCTTACCATGACCACACATCTTATCCTTTGGATTGAGACGCATAGCAATATCCATAAATTCCTTATCGAGGAATGGAACGCGGCCTTCAACCCCCCAAGCAGCAAGTGACTTATTAGCACGTGCGCAGTCGTAAAGGTGGAGCTGATCAAGCTTACGTACGGTTTCTTCATGGAATTCCTGAGCGTTTGGTGCTTTATGGAAGTATAAGTAACCACCAAATAATTCATCAGAACCTTCGCCTGAAAGTACCATCTTAATGCCCATGGCCTTAATATAACGCGCCATTAAGAACATTGGGGTAGAGGCACGAATGGTTGTAACGTCATAAGTTTCGATGTGATAAATCACGTCACGTAAAGCGTCGATACCTTCTTGCACAGTGAAGTGGATTTCATGGTGAATAGTACCGATAGCATCAGCTACTTCCTTAGCCTTAACTAAGTCTGGAGAACCCTTAAGACCTACTGCAAAAGAGTGCAACTGTGGCCACCAGGCTTGAGATTCACTGTTGTCTTCAATACGGTGAGCTGCAAAGCTCTTAGTAATGGCAGAAATTACTGATGAATCAAGACCACCAGAAAGGAGTACGCCGTATGGCACGTCACACATTAACTGGCGCTTAACGGCATCTTCAAGGCCTTTACGTAAAGTCGCGATGTCTGATTCGTTGTCTTTAACGTTGTCGTATTCCATCCAATCGCGCTTGTAGTATTTAACGATTTCGTGGTTGCCGTTTTTGCTGTAAAGGTATGAACCTGCTGGGAATTCCTTAACAGTTTCACAAACACCAATCAAGGCCTTCATTTCAGAAGCAACGTAGAGGTGACCTGCCTTGTCGTAGCCCATGTAAAGAGGAATGATCCCAATATGGTCACGGCCAATTAAGTAGCAGTCTTCTTCTGCATCATAGAGTACGAAAGCGAAGATCCCGTTGATGTCATCGAGGAACTTTTCCTTCTTTTCTTTATAAAGAGCAAGGATACATTCACAGTCAGAACCAGTTTGGAACTTAAAGTCTACGGTTAAACCTGCTTCGAGGTCTTTGTGGTTGTAGATTTCACCATTTACTGCGAGGATATTATTGTGTTCTGGGTTGTAGAGTGGCTGAGCCCCGTTGTTAGGGTCAACAATAGAAAGACGTTCGTGAACAAGAATTGCGTTATCGCCGGTGTAAATACCTTCCCAATCAGGCCCGCGGTGACGCATCTTTCTGGATTGTTCCAGAGCTTCCTTGCGGAGGAGTTTGTGGTCATCCTCTGCTTTAATATCTAATATCCCAAATATAGAACACATAAAATTCCTCTTAATTTCAGTGGTAGTGCTTAGTTAATAAGTGGGACTTCCAGGTTACGGCTAAAACCTACTCCAACTTTCAATATTAAAAGTAAGGTGCGGGTTCCAACTATTACCAATTGTTGAAGCTCCTAGCTCAAAAACCAAGCGGTTTGTTCAAATCACAATTTCATTTTACACTTATTTTTTGGACAATATCAATCAAGAAACGTGAAAATATTTAACTTAGCAATAAGAATTTGGTGGTATTGAATAATCATACACAAAAAATGTGCAACATTACCCATTTATAGTGTTGAAGTTAAAATAAAATGTGGAGCTACCACAGGATAAAGACACTCTATTTGCCGTTTTTTACAAAATTTTTTTGTGATTTGGGTAAGTTGAAACAAATTGGGTCAAAAAGTGCACTGTTAGCGGTGCAAAAAAAACAGCCTAACCGAAATTTTTGTGGCAAGGCTGTTAGTAGTGATTAGTAGCGACAAGCGGTTACTAGCGATCAGGCGCCATGCGCTTTACGGCTAGGTAGAGGCAGTTTTATATTTTGTGAAAGCACGAGCCCAATCATAATAAGAACACACCCAGCTAAGCCCAGAGCAGTTAATTCTTCCCCTAAAATGAGCCATGCAAACAACACGGTAAGGACTGGAGACGCATAGAGGTAAATAATGCTAGTAACTGGGCCGATAATCTTGACAGCAAAATTCCAAGTTGCAAAGCACATAGCCGAGGCTGCAAGCCCTAAAAAGAGTAGATTGCCATAGTTTTCAGGCTTTAAAAATCTAGTCATATCGCTAGAAGTATCCATAAATGAAGCAGCAATAGCGATAAAGATAATTCCATAAAGGAACGAGCGTCTAGTTACGGCAATAGTGTTGTGTCCGAAGGTGCTGATTTTTTTACACACAACCGAGTAAAAAGCCCACACTAAACCGGCGCCTACCGCCATTAAATCGCCTAATGGGTTGATAGACACGCTTGAACCATGCAAGCTTAAAATCAAGATCCCCGCTAAAGCAGCGCAAAAACCTAAAAAGAATCGAGGCGTTAAATGGTTTTCATCGCGGTAAAAAAGTCTCGTAACTACGGCGGTGAGCATAGGGGTAACAACTAAGATAATCCCCACATTGACAGCTGTCGTCATAGTTAAGGCAATGTTTTCCGTGAGAAAGTAAAGGCAACCCCCTGTAAGCCCTGCAAAGACGTAATAAATTTCTTCACTCTTTTTAAACCCTAGTGATTTAGGGTATATGAGCTTAAGAGCCAAAGCGCCAATGATAAATCTAGCGAGGAGAATTTCGACCGGAGTAAAGTCGTGAAGCAAGATTTTGGTGGAAACGTAGGTAACACTCCAAACAGTAACAGTCAATAAGGCTGCAAGGTGGCCACTTAAGGCGCGAGTATTGTTCATAAGATAAACATTATGTAAAAAGTCAAAACAACTAGCGACTTAGTACATGCAGTGCAGTCCAGCTATCGGACAATGTAGTACAAAGACGGTGCCAAAATTTAGAAATTAGGTTTTATTAGTACTAATGTTTGTGGTAAAACAAAGTACTACTACTAAAAGTGGATATTATAAGCCAAATCCTTTTCTTTTGTCGGGTAAGACTTAAGCGATATGGCCTGTATTAGCTGGAGTCTTTGAGCTTGTAACCGGAAAACTGGCAAATAATGGTTAAAAACTTGAAATGGAGAACGGGAATGGTGAAATGGGCGAGTAAAAAGTAAAAATAATGAATAGAGATTGGAGAGAAAAGGGAAATAAAAGCTAACTAAAAAGAGAAATTAAGAAAAAGGGGTAAATGGTGCGTCTGATTGAATTCGAATCAACGACCCCCACCATGTCAAGGTGATGCTCTAACCAGCTGAGCTACAGACGCATTTGAAAAGCGAATACATTATAACGTGTTTAAATTAACTCGCAACAAAAAATTATTTCAAATTATTTATTTGTCTATATTTGGCACAGCTGTCATTAACTTTAATAGCAAAAACCATGGCTTAGTCCATGGTTTTTGTTGGTTGGCTTGATTTTTTTGGGGTGGTGATTTTTCAGGCCTTATATATCTATTGCTAAATACGTTTTAGACATCCATTGCGCTTTAGACATTCGTGGGCAACGGTCCTTGAGCTTTTATTTATAGATATTTACAAACCTGCTTTCTCCCATTATTACCCAATTCTTATTTACAAACTTTAGGGTTAGCTTCTGGCTCGAGGCGGGCCTTTTTGATTTCCTCGTTAGTAAGCTTTGCTTCAAGTTTATTAAGTCTAATCATGTTGTCAGAAGAATTTTGACAAGTAGTTAAGGCTAACTGATGAACGTAAGCTTTATACTTGTTTTCTACCTTGTCATTAGCTTCTTCAAGCAAGCTTAACTGTTTATAAGCTTCGCTTGAGCCCATAGAAGCTGCTTTTTCTAATAACTTGTAACCGGCCAAGATGTCAGCTTTGGTACCTTCACCAGAAATAAACATGTTTGCAGTAGACAGTATTGCTGGGAGGTAGGAGGTGCTTTCGGCGAGTTTACTCATTTCAGCAAATGAGACTTTAGGATCGTAAACACCTAATTCCTTAAACTCTTCCCGCTTTTTGAGGTCAGCTAAGTAGTATTTAGCTTCAAGGTTACCGGCCATAGCCACATCTTCTAATGATTTAAGCCCAGTGCGACCGGTTCCTAAATTGTGATTAGAAAGGTAGATGTTAAGAGAAAAAATAGATAAATCCTTTTTAGCTTCGATATTGCCACTCTTGTAAGCTATATAAAGCCAATTAATCCCTTGCTCGTTGTCGCGAGCAATACCAATACCATCAAAGTAAACGTGAGCGATGATATATTGAAGCTTTGGGGTTGCGGCTTTTGTTTTTACTAGCGGGAAGCAAGTATTGTAAGTTGCTTTATCTTTTTTCTTAAAAAGTTCCTCGCATAAAGCTGCACCTTTTAAGAATTCTTCTTTGGTAAACGGGCTATAGATTGATTCGGAATTATCTTTTGCTTCAGGAGTTGGAGCAGAAGTTGCTAGAGTTTGAGTTTTAGGTTGATTTTTAGCTCCAGTATTAACTTCTAATTCTTGGGCATTAAGGCTCGAGGTTAGGCCAAGAGCAAGAGCTAATGAAAGAGCTGTGGCACGCAAAGTGCGTTCTGCAGTTTTACGCAAAGTTGTTTGTGATAATACGGTAAACATTCTTTTAAACGTGTCCTGTAGTAACTTGAAAATTGAAGCGGAATTCCCCGCAATATTTGCGATTATTTTACTGTTTTTGTTAAATTTAGGTAAGATAAAAGTAAGTTTAGCGTCAAACAAATCGTTTAGATTTGCTTATTTGGGAGGAAGTTTGCACACAAAATTACAAAATGTATGTTACGTAATTGGAGTATTACATTTAAATATCGCGTTGCTGTTTTTTATCCAACCATAATAGGAACTTACAAATTTTCCATATACTGTTTGGTGTGCTTTAAAAGGTGTTTTATTCTGAGCCAAAAGCCAATCGACATCAAGTAGTAGCCAAAAACTAAAGCACTCCAAAATCCATAAATACCGTAACCAAATGTCGCCTCCGCCGAAGAGGCGCCGGTAAAGTTGCGCCAATCGGGAGCATAAAAACCAAGCCAAACTCCAAGTGGAAGCACTATTAACCATAAAACCACAAAGTTTATCTTCATCAAAGTACTATTGTCTCTAAAACCTCTTAAGATCCCAAGTCCTGTGCCATAGAACGAATCTTGTAATTGATAAGCCAAAATACAGATAAAAAGCGGGGCGGCAATGGCGGCAGTCTCTGCTACCTGTGTAAAGGCGGCGATAATTTGGTATCTAAGGCTAAAGATGACAACGGCAAGCGATAAAACTAAAACTAAAGAAACCGCTAAACCAGAATGTATTGCCCGCCTTACCGCTAGATTTGATTTTTGCCCTAAAGCGTAACCGGTTTTTATTGCGATGGCGTTTGAGAGGGCGATAGGTAACATAAAAGCCATAATGCAAACGATATTGGCTATTTGGTGTGCAGCCACAACACGGCTTCCAAAGGAAGCGGCGGCATAACCTATAGCTGAATACGAAAACGTTTCAATAATGTAAGCAAAAGATATTGGAAAACCGGTTCGACATAAAAGTTTTACGGTATCAAGACTAAAGCGTTCCCGTTGTTGTAAGAGCTTTAAAGTCTTGGTGGTTTGGTGGTGCCGAGACCAAATAAATAAAACAATAGCCCCAAACCAAGCCACTACTGTGGTGGCGGCGCCACAACCTGCCGCCCCCATAGGTTCTAGATACCAAACTTGCTGAAATTGGATGCCGTTGATAAAAAAGTAGTTTAGCGGAATGTTAAGTAGCGTAATGCTAAAGGCTACAAGCATCCCAGGCTTTGTAATTGTGAGTCCCTCTAAAGTATTTTTTAGGATGTTAAGTAACACTAATGCCGGAAAAGCTGGCGCTACATACCAAAGATACTTTTGAGTTAAAGCCGCAAGTTGAGGCTCGCTTCCTACGGCGAGTAATAGCTTTTCAGGGAATAAGATGACCACGGCCATGGAAAATATGGTAACTACACTTAATGGATAAAGAGCGTTCCATACTGTTAGCGCAATGCGTTCAGAATTACCTGCGCCTTTAAGTTGGGCGGTAATTGGCGCTAAAGCAAAAGGGATGCCTAAGCATAATAAAATAATAGTCGACCAAAAGGCACTACCTAAAGAGACTGCTGCTAATTGTAGCTCGCCTGCTTGTGCGGCCATGATACTATCAATTAAAGCTAAAGCTTGCGTGCAAAACTGCGCCACAAAAATAGGGGCGGCGAGTTTAAATAGGTCTTTACATTCGGCCCAAAAGGAATGTGAAGTGGAATTTGATGCTACCATGTTTATATGCAATATCTAGGGTCTTTCTAAATCTTACCTATAATTTTGCCTTTAAGATTACTTTTAAGACTACCTTTGGTAAGTTCGTAGGTTAGCCGATTAACCTACGAATCTTATTCATTTGTTTTTAAGGTGGAATTGACTTTTTGTTCGTTACTGTAGCTTTCCGGTATAACGTGAAGCGTGTTTTAAGAGCCAAAAAGAACGAAGCCACATCAATAAAGTGATGAGGTAATAACCACCAACTAAAGTTCCCCAAAGCCCATACATACCCGCTTTAGCTCCAAAGAAATCGGTAAAGGCTATTACGCATCCAAGGGGCATAACGAGCGGCCATAATACGATTAGGTTTATCAGCATGAGGATCTTAGTGTCTCTAAAACCGCGTAAGATCCCTTGGCTCGTGCCAAAGAAACCGTCTTGAAGTTGATACACAAAAAGGCAAATAAAAAGCGGTAAAGCTAGTTTTGTAATTTCTGGATCCAAAGAGAATACAGAGATAATGTCATAGCGGCAAGAGTAAACTATAACCGCAGAAGTTAAGACGGTGCCTACAGCTAAAGTAAGGCCGGTTTTTACAGAGCGCATAACGCGTGGTATTGAGTTTTCCCCAAGTGAAAGGCCGATTCTAATAGAGATAGCATTAGAAAACGAAGCTGGAATCATGAACACCAATACGCACAACACATTGGCAATCTGATGTGCGGCCACAGCTTTACTACCAAAATTAGTAATAAGATAACCAATAATGCAAAAACTAAAGGTTTCGAGCACTAATGCCCCGGAAATAGGGAGGCCAACACGACACAGTTGTTTGGTTGCCTTTAAGTTAAACGCTTGCCACTTTTGTAGTAAGTGGAAGTTTTTAACTTTAGCCCCAAAACGGCAATAGGCGAGCATCGAAAAGAATAAGAACCAACCAACTACGGCCGTGGCTAAACCACAACCTACCGCTCCCATGGCTGGCAAGCCAAACTTGCCGTAAATGAGAATGTAATTTAGCGGAATGTTAAGAAATACGGCCACAATAGCTATAACCATGGCAGGGGTGGTGATTGATAGTCCTTCAACGGTATTTTTTAACACGTTATATAAAGCAATGGCCGGCAAACCAAAGGCTACATAGTTAAGGTATGAGCAGGTTTTGGCGATCAAAGCCGGGTCACTTCCTGTTAAAGAGAGTAAATACCTTGGGGTCGTGGTAATAATAAGAATTACCACGGCCGTCGAGATAAGAACTGGATAAATAGCATTAAAAGTCATCCCGGGAATGCGGTGTGGCTCACCTGAGCCTTTTAGCTGGGCGGTGATCGGAGCTAAAGCAAAGGTAATCCCTAAACTAAACAGGAGTAAAGGTCCCCAATAAGTTGAACCTAAGGAAATGGCTGCGAGGTCGACATCGCTGACTTTGGCTGCCATGATGCTATCAATAAGACCTAAAGCTTGAGTACAAAACTGGCCAATAAAAATTGGGATTGATAAACGTAACAGCGAGATCGATTCTCGCCCAAAAGCAGAAATTGTAGTGTTATTGGTAATGCTCATAAGGAGCTCCGAGCGCAAAGCTTAAAAAAACAAAATCCAACTCAAGAAATAAGTAGAAATTTTTAGTTCAGATATAAACCTGCCTGCTCTTGGCTTAGCCTGAAGCCGTCCTTAGCAAACAGCTATTGTTCTTTTAGGAGTAAGAAATTGAAAAGAATATTTCGGTATAAGTAAGTAAAAGATTGTTTGGCAAGCAAGAGAAAGGCAAAACCTAGGTAAAGGATGCGGTTTTGGTCGTGTTTCTATGGTGTAACTATCATCGTCTAGCAAACAATCAAACACAAAAATACGGCATGGCTATGATACACGATAATTCCAAAAATTGCTCTGATTTAATCGCTAGTTCATTTTTGAAGCGTGGTATTTAAGTTGGAATTAACTTAGACCGCAAAACTAAGCACAGCACTAAGCATGGTTAAAGATAGGAATAAAAGAGAAAAATCCCAAATGTTACTACACTTATTTAAGACTCAAACCTTTATAATACAAAGGTTTGTGCTTGGTAAGTGTCAAAGCATAAGACTTTAATTTTAAAGTCCGATTTCTAAAAACAAAGTAAAATATCCAAGCCAAATAAAACCTAAAACCAAATAAAGTCCTAACCAAAGCCAAACTGTATATAGGAAAACCGAGGCTGAAAAACTTGCTAAGACTGGTTTAAAGGCTAGCATGAGTGTGGTGGTGAAATGGATAAGAATTATTGCTAACTCATATTTCAGGGGCGGAGCGAGCGTCAAAAGTGCTTAAGTGCTTGCAAAAAAACGTGCTCAAATATATAGTAGAAACCGCTGTTTTTTTCACCAGAAAGACAGCCCCCGGAATTCACCAGGGTGGTGGATAGAAGATATGTAAGTCCCGGGGTTAGTCAGTGGGTTTTCCCATAATTCAAAAGAGAATGTACCGATACTTGGTAGGTATCAGCATTTACAGAGGTAAAAAATGCCTGCAATTACTCTTCCCGATGGAAGTATTAAAAATTTTGAAAATCCAGTTTCTGTTTACGAGGTTGCTCAGAGCATTGGTCCTGGTTTAGCCAAGGTCTGTGTAGCTGGGAAAGTAAATGGACAACTAGTTGATGCATGTGACAAGATTACTGAAGATGCAACTTTAAGCATCATCACTCCAAAAGATCCTGAAGGTCTGGAAATTATCAGACACTCATGCGCCCATCTTTTAGGCCACGCTATTAAGCAATTATGGCCAGACACTAAGATGGCAATTGGTCCTGTTATCGAAAACGGCTTTTATTATGACGTCGATCTTGACCACACTTTAACCGAAGAAGATCTTCAAGCTCTTGATAAGAGAATGCACGAGCTTGCAGACAAGAATTACGATGTAGTAAAAGAAGTTGCTACATGGGATCGTGCTTATCAGGTATTTACTGAAAGAAACGAACCTTATAAGAAGATTATTCTTGATGAAAATATTGATAAGAATGACCACCCTGGTCTTTATCATCACCTTGAATACATCGATATGTGCCGCGGTCCGCACGTACCAAACATGCGTTTCTGCCATCACTTTAAGATTACTAAGTCTTCTGGCGCTTACTGGCGTGGCGACTCTAACAACAAGATGTTGCAGCGTATCTACGGTACTGCTTGGGCTGACAAGAAGCAACTCGATGAATATTTGAAGCGTCTTGAAGAAGCTGCTAAACGTGACCACAGAAAGATTGGGGTTAAGCTCGACTTGTTCCATATGCAGCAAGAAGCTCCAGGTCTTGTTTTTTGGCACAACGATGGTTGGTGCATTTTCCGTACTCTCGAAACTTTCATTCGTGAAAAGCTTCACCAGTACAAGTACATCGAAGTAAACACTCCACGTATTATGGACCGTGTACTTTGGGAACGTTCTGGTCACTGGTCTAAGTACAAAGATGCGATGTTTACCACCAGTTCAGAAAACCGTGAATATGCTATTAAGCCTATGAACTGCCCAGGTCACATTCAGATCTTCAATCAGAAGCTTCGTTCATACCGTGATCTTCCAATTCGTATGTCTGAATTTGGTAGCTGTCACCGTAACGAACCATCTGGTTCGCTTCACGGCTTAATGCGTGTTAGAGGCTTTACTCAGGACGACGCTCATATTTTCGTAAGTGAAGATATGATTATGTCTGAAGTAAGTAACTGCATTAAGATGGTTTACGACATCTACTCAACCTTCAACTTTACCAATGTTGACGTTAAGCTCTCAACTCGTCCAGCTAAGCGTATCGGTGACGACGCTATGTGGGATAGGGCAGAAGCTGACCTTGCTAAGGCTCTTGAAGAAAACGGTTTGACTTACGAAATGCAACCTGGTGAAGGTGCATTCTACGGTCCTAAGATCGAATTTACTCTTCATGACTGCTTAGGTCGTGCTTGGCAGTGCGGTACTGTACAGCTTGACTTCTTCTTGCCTGGTCGTTTAGGTGCAACCTATATTGGCGAAGACAACGAAAAGCATACTCCAATCATGATTCACCGTGCAGTTCTTGGTTCACTCGAACGCTTCATCGGTATCTTGACTGAAGAATATGCTGGCTCTTTCCCAACTTGGCTCGCTCCAGTACAGGCTATGGTTATGGGTATTACCGATGGCCAAGCTGGCTACGTGCAGGAAGTTTGCGATGCTCTTGACGCTGCTGGTATCAGAGTTAAGTCTGACCTTCGTAACGAAAAGATTAGTTACAAGGTAAGAGAACATACCATGATGCGTATTCCATACCTTCTCGTTTGTGGGCAGAAGGAAGTTGATGCTCGTCAGGTATCAGTAAGAACCCGCGAAGGAAAAGATTTAGGAACTTTCTCAATTTCGGACTTGATTTCTCTTATCAAAGAAGATATTATGTCGCGCGGAATTAAAAAAGTGGAGGAATAAGCCATTAATAACGTTAAGAAAACCGGCAAACAGGCTGGAAACAAGACTAAAATCAACGGCGAAATCAGATATCGTGAGGTTCGCGTAATTGGTCTTGGCGGTGAAGCTCTTGGGATTATGAGCTCTGATGAGGCCCTTGAACTTGCTACTAAGGCAGGGGTGGATCTTGTTGAAATCAGTCCGAACGCAGAGCCTCCTGTATGTCGTATAATGGATTTTGGTAAATTCCTTTACGAAAAGAGTAAAGCTCAGAAAGAGCAAAAGAAAAAGCAAAAGCAGGTGCAGGTTAAGGAAATTAAATTCCGTCCAGCAACTGACGAAGGCGACTATCAGGTAAAACTACGCAACCTTATTCGCTTTTTGGAAGACGGTGACAAGGCTAAGGTAACCATGCGTTACCGCGGTCGTGAAATTGCTCACCAGGGCATCGGTCTCGATCTCATGAAGAGAGTGGAAAAAGAACTCTGTGTAGACAGAGATTTGGCTGTTGTTGAATCAGCCTCCAAGCTCGAAGGTCGTCAAGCTGTCATGGTGTTATCACCGAAGAAGAAGTAGTCAGGGGCTAGTTACAAGCGTCGCAAGACCTCCCTAGATTACGTGTTATTTTTAACCAATGCGGAGTATTATACAATGCCAAAAATGAAAACCGACAAGGGTGCACACAAGCGTTTCAAGAAGACCGCTAACGGCTTCAAGCGCAAGCACTGTAACCTGCGCCATATTTTGACTAAGAAGTCTACTAAGCGCAAACGTCATTTACGTGCTATGGGTATGATTCATAAATCAGACCTTCGCAACATCGTAAATCTGTTACCATACGCTTAAGGAAGGAGTAGTCTAAATGGCAAGAGTAAAGCGCGGTGTTACCGCTCATGCACGTCATAAGAAGATCTTAAAGGCTGCAAAGGGTTATTATGGTGCTCGTTCACGTACTTATCGTGTAGCAGTACAGGCTGTGACCAAGGCTGGTCAGTACGCATTCCGTGACCGTCGTCAGAAGAAGCGTATGTTCCGTAAGCTTTGGATCGTTCGTATCAACGCAGCAGCTCGTATGAATGGTCTTTCTTACAGCAAGTTTGTATGTGGTCTTAAGAAGGCTTCTATTGAGCTCGATCGTAAGATTCTCTCTAACATCGCTGTATGTGATAAGGCAACCTTCTCTGTATTAGTAGAAAAGGCTAAGGCTGCTCTCTAATATCAGTTAGGTGACTAAAAATTTGGTTGGAAAAACCCTAGTTTTGCATGATTATATGCAACAATGGTTCTGAGACTACCCCTCCACAGCGAGGGGTATTTTTATATTGTGCGACGAGAAATACTT